>WQRN01000005.1 GCA_009786715.1 Treponema sp. | reverse complement strand
AAGAAAAGATTTTCTATGATATACTCGTAAAAGTACGTGATGATCATCAATTTGAATATGCAGAAGAAAAATGCGTAAATCTCGCACGTGAAATAAAAAAGTTGGTTGACGATAAATCAAAATTTACCGATTGGGCTACTCGTGAAGATATAAAGAGCGAACTAAACATGGATTTAACCAAACTTCTCTATAAAAACGGATATCCCCCTGAATGGGACGACGAAGTTTTTCAACAGGTTTTAGAGCAATCTGAAAATTATAAGAAACACTCATGCGCTGTTGTGTTTGAGTATCCTGAAACAAAAGAAGGGTATGCGTTTGGTATGGCAGCAGAGAAAAATCCTTTGTAATGGGTATTCGCCGTAAAATTCTGCATCATACCCTCAACATTCGCCGTAAAAATATGCAATGTGCTAATTGCACATTACTCTCTACCGTCCCACCCTATACAGCACTTCTGCGCCGTACCTATCCTGATAAATCAAGTCATTTTCAATTCTGCCGAAAACTTCGGTTCCGTATCTGCCGATGTAGATTAAATTGTTCTCAATGCGGTAAGCGACTGTAGTGCCATATCTGTTTTCATAAATTAAATTGTTTTCTTTTCGATACACTACATCGGCGCTGTATCTGCCGTTATAGATTAGGTTTCTTTCTATGCGATACGAAACGGTTGCGCTGTACCTGCCTTCGTAAATATAAGTGGCAGAATTGGTTTCTGCAGGGATGTCGCAGGAAAGAAATAGAGAAGTTAGAATGATGATGAAAAGTAGCTTTCGCATATTTATTCTTTCCCTTTCAACTTTTTCTGCATTTCTTTTAATGTATCTAGATAAGCCTTTTCCACATCAGATAAATCATCAGGTAAAGAGGAAAGATATATTTCATATTCACTATGTGCTTTTTCTGTGGCTTCCTTGTGGCTGACAGAACCTGCGTCTTCTAAAATTCCTAAACCAAAATCGCGTGAGAATTTGTCCAGTGTTTCCAGCCAATTGCGCATATACATTACTTCGTGCATTTCCGCTTTTAGTTCAGCCATATCAAAAAAAGCGTTAACCATTCGACGCAGCGCAAATAGTTCTTTTTCTGTCATATAGTTTTTTGCAACTGTTACTTCGCTTTTAACAGGACGAGAACCTTTGAATACTGTCAGACCCATGAAAGGGAGTTCGGCATTGGCGCGTTCAAAGATTATTTCACTTGCAGTATGTCCGCTCGCGGCATAATGCAATTTGTTCTGTACGATTTTAAAGAACTTCACGGTTTCAGGCATTGAAGCGTTATAATCAAGACTTGTAGCATAAAGATCGAGAATTTGGCGGTATATTACTTTCTCGCTGGCGCGGATATCGCGGATACGTTCTAAAAGTTCTTTCCAATAAACGCCGCCGCCCATGTTTTTTAGGAAGTCGTCATTCATGGCGAAGCCTTTTTGCAAATATTCGTGTAAAACGGCTGTTGCCCACTGGCGAAATTGAGTGCCACTTGGTGATTTTACGCGATAGCCGACTGCTAGAATCATATCGAGGTTATAGGAAATAACATCTCTGGATACTTCACGATTACCTTCAAGTTGAACCTGTGTAAAATTTGCACAAGTTGATGTTTCGTTCAGTTCTCCTTCGGCGTAGATATTCCTAATGTGTTTTGTTATAACTGTTCTATCGCGTCCATATAATTCTGCTATCTGCGCTTGTGTAAGCCAAAGGGTGTCGCCTTCAAAGCGGCAATCTATTTTTGTTTTACCGTCTTGAGTTTGGTAGATAATTAATTCTGAGTTATTGTTCACAGATTAAGAATACTTTATGGGTTAACAATTGTCAAGTAATATACTATAATGCCTAAAGGAGCTATCAATGCTAATGTTATATTTCTCCGGTACGGGCAACTCAAAATATATCGCAGAGCTTTTTTGCAGTGTGATGAATACGCATCTTCCTCAAACTGCGAGCGCTGGTTTGCCAGCGCAGTGTTGCTCTATCGAAGAAAAGCTCGACTTTGAACAATTGATTTCTTCTCATGAAATAATCGGTTTTTGTTATCCGATTTATGGTTCCAGAGTGCCGCGAATTATGCGAGAATTTGTTGGAGAATATATTAATTTTTTAAAAGAGAAAAAAGTGATAATTTTTTGCACCCAATGGATTTTTTCCGGTGACGGGGCGAGAGTGTTTACCGATATGTTTCCGCATAATTTTGTAAAAGTGATTTATGCTGAACATTTTCTTATGCCGAATAATGTTAATAATTTATTTATTTTGCCTTTGGAAAACGATAAAAAAATTAAAAAATATCTTGTTGGCGCTGAGAGAAAAATGCAGATTGTTTGTAGTAATATTAAAAGTGGTATGATAAAAAAGCGTGGGTTTAATGTCTTTTCGCGTTTTCTTGGATTGTTTCAAGGTGTGTTAATGCCGAAGTGGGAAAAAAAGGCGCTGGATTTGGTTAAGGTTTATGATGATTGTACGCAGTGCGGCTTATGCGTTTCCATTTGTCCTATGCGCAACTTTGAAAATCGAAATGGGAAAATTATTACCAAAAGTAATTGCACGATTTGTTATCGCTGCATTAATAAGTGTCCTCAAAAGGCAATTGCTGTTTTTTTAAAAGCAAAAGTTAAAAAACAGTATAAGGGATTAAATATTTAATAAAGTTGTGATACAATAAAATTGCTTTGAAAAACAAATTTGGAAACAATATTGAACTATTAGCTCCTGCAGGAGATTTTTCACGCTTAAAGACCGCGTTTTATTTTGGCGCGGATGCGGTCTATTTAGGCGGGAAAGAATTTAGTCTGCGTGCAAAGAGTAGTAATTTTTCTGATGAAGAAATAACGGAAGCTGTTAAATATACTCACGCGCTTGGGAAAAAATTGTATGTTACCGTAAATATTTTTGCCAGAAATAATGATTTTGACGAGATAGAAAAATACGCGAAGTTTTTGGAAAGAGCTGGCGTGGATGCTGTTATTATTTCTGATCTTGGCGTGTTAAAAATATTCAGAACGTTGACAAGTTTGGAAATCCATATATCTACTCAGGCGAATGTTTGTAACTCTCGTGCCGCAATGCAATATGTAGAGTTAGGCGCAAAGCGAATCATTCTGGCACGTGAGCTGCCTGTTAAGGATATAAAAGAGATTTGTGAATCTCTGGAAGGTAAGGCAGACATAGAAGTTTTTGTTCATGGCGCGATGTGTATGTCATATTCGGGGCGTTGTTTGATATCGAAATATATGACAGGAAGGGATGCTAACCGTGGTGATTGCGCTCATCCGTGCCGTTACAAATATGTTTTGCAAGAGGAAAAACGGCCGGGAGAATATTTCTCTGTTGAGGAAGATGATAACGGTACTTATATAATGAACAGCCGCGATTTATGTTTGATCAACAAATTAAATGAGTTGGCCGATGCTGGTGTTGCAAGTTTTAAAATTGAAGGTCGGATGAAAAATGAATATTATGTCGGCGGTGTTGTGAACGTATACAGCCGCGTTATGAACGACGAAAAATTTGATTATATGGCTGAGTTGGAAAAACTGCCTCACCGTCCTTTTACTATAGGTTTTACTTTTAACGATGAAAACAAAGAGTATGATAAATCAGCGACAAGCATTTCTACATATATAGTTACTGCTGTTGTAATGGAGAATAATTGTATCAAAATTAAAAATAAAATTGAAACTGGAGATGAAATAGAAATTTTATCTCCTTCTGCTTGCAATGGTAAAACATTTGTGTTTAATGGTGATACTGCAAATGTTCCAGAGCAAATTATTTCTATTGATTGTCCATATGAGTTAAAGCCTTGTGATATATTAAGGAAAAAGGTACGCTAGTTTCTAGCGGCATTTTATTTCCCAACCCCGTTAAACCATGCCCTCTCCTCAAACGCCATGTAATCGGGATGCGTGATTTCAGTTTCTGCTGTGCCGACGGGAAGGAAACCAACGATGGTGTATTTTTCCGGTATGTTGAGAAGTTTGGCGAGTTGCTTCTGGGTTTCTTCATTTGCTGTTACCTGACCTTCAATCCAGACGCTTGCGTAGCCTAGGTCTGTGACGGCGAGTAACATATTTTGAATTGCCGCGGAATAATCTTGGATATAGAAATATTTTTCTTTGTAAGAAGGGATTACTTGTGTTAAAACGCAGATGCCTGCAGGTGGGTTTGCGCCTGTGCCTCTAAAGCCATTTTGTTTAACAAGACCTGTTACGGCATCAACCAGTTTGGGATCGTCAATCGCAATTAGGGAAGTTGTTTGCTTGTTGCAGGCTGAAGGTGCGGCAAGACCGGCTTCAAGGATTTTTTTTAGGTCTTCGCGGGGGACAGGCGTATTTTTATATGAGCCTCGGTAACAGTGTCGGTTCTTTATTGTTTGTAATGTGTCCATGGGTCTCTCCTTAATAAAAAGTTAAAAGATTTACTTATTGTCTTTAGTTTTCATTAATACGCAATATTTGTCAAGTTAAGTGATTGAATTTAAAATAATTCCATTTGTTTATTTTTCTTTTCTTCGAATGTGCGCATATATTCAAATAATCTATCAACTCCGGTGACAATGCCGTGTTTTTCGCAGATTGAGTTAAAAATTTTCATCAGTTTATTATTGTCGCCGCTTGTTATTTCATATTTTAAACCATATTTTTTTTGATATTCAGATTTTAATCCAGGAAAGTGTTCGTCTAATTTTTGGTAAAAATAATCGCGGCTGCCTTCTCGCAATGTCATGCCGATTCCCCAGCAGAGGATTCCGTAAACGCCTGCGTCAACACAGTAATCTAAAAGTCCGTGTAGATTTTCTTCGGTGTCATTAATAAACGGCAGAAAAGGACAGAGCCACGCGATTGTTTGTATTCCGTTTTCCTGCATGACTTTAAGCATATCATAACGGCGCTTTGTGCCGCAAACATTGGGTTCAATTATTTTGCAGAGTTCTTCGTCAAAAGTGGTGAGTGTTGTTTGAACAATGCATTTTGCTTTTTTATTTATGCTGATTAAAAGATCAATGTCACGCAGAATTAAATCGGATTTTGTTTGAATTGCGACGCCGCAATCGTATTTGTCGATTATTTCCAAACAGGCGCGAATGTTGGCGAGATTTTCCGGGATAGGAATGTAAGGGTCTGTCATTGCGCCTGTGCCAATAACGCACTTTTTTCGTTTTCTTTTTAGCGCGTCTTCGAGTAACGCAGGCGCGTTCGATTTTATATGCACGTCTTCAAAATCATGATCAATCTGATAACACTTGCTTATTGAATCGCAGTAGATGCATCCGTGAGTACAGCCTCGGCTTATGTTCATGCCGTTGTATGCGCTAAGAATGCCTTTAACTTCTTTTAGGTGCATATGTATTTGCCGATTCTTTCCGCGGCTTCTTCAAGTCTTTCCGGCGGTTGGATTAGCGCGAAACGAAGCCAACCTTCGCCGCCTTCGCCGAAACTGGAACCTGGGACGCAGATGACTCCCGTTTTTTCAAGTAGGTTCATGCAAAATTGTTCGCTGGATACATTTTGCAAATGCTCAGGCAGAGGAAACCATGTGAACATTGAGGCCGGGGTCATTGGAACATTCCACCCGTTTTTTATAAGCGCGGCGCAAAAAGCGTTGCGGCGTTCGCGGTATGCGCGGCGGTTTTGTTCAACTGTATCACGCGGACCAGAAAGAGCGGCAATCGCCGCTGCGTGATCAAGAGAAGATAAACCGTAATCAATATTTGTGCGTAATTTTCTGAATGCGCTGATTATTTGTTTATTTCCAAGAGCGAAAGATATTCTGAGGCCTGTAAGATTATAACTTTTCGAAAGAGAATTAAATTCAATCCCGATATCCTTTGCGCCGGGTATTGCAAGAAAACTGCCTGCGGGCGGACCGTCGTGAACAAATTCTGAATATGCGTTGTCGTGGATTACAACAATGTTAAATCGTTTTGCGAAAGCAATTAGCTTTTCATAGAATTCTTTGTTTGCTATTGCGCCAAGCGGATTTGACGGATAACTGACGATTATTACGCGCGCTTTTTCCGCAATGCTCGCGGGGATTTTTTCAAAATCAATTAAAAAACCATTTTCCGGTAACAATGGCGTGCGGTAGATTTGCGCGTTTGCCATAAGAGGGCCGTAAAAGAAAATCGGATATCCGGGAGTGCCTGCAATTACTAAATCACCGGGATCACATAACGCGTGAAAAATATGCGCAAAACCTTCCTGTGATCCGTAAATTGAAAGAATCTCTTCCGGGGATAGATCTGTATCGTAGCGTTTTTTATACCAATTTTGAACAGCGTCTGTAAGAGCTGGCGGATCAATCAACGTGTATTTGTAATTTTCGGGATTTGCTGATGCGTTTGAAATTGCCTGCATAACGTGCGCTGCAGGCGGCCTGTCAGGAGTTCCCGCTGAAAGATTTATAATGTCCATTCCATTTGCGGCAAGCGTTATCCTGCGCGTTTCAAGCACTTGCAGAATATTTGCGCCGGCTGCGGACGCTAGTTTAGATAAATACATTACGCGCCTTTATTAATTTTTTTGTCAATGATAGAGGATATTTTTTCATAATCACTGTGAAGCAAATATTCAGAAATATTTTTTAACATCTCTGTTACGCCGATAGACCACGGTCTTTCCCGCAGTATAAAAATAGTATTTTTAATATTTTTTTTATCATATACCATACACGCCTCTTTTATATCAAGTAGTTTTTCGCGTAAAAAAGCAATATCCTCTTCTATGTCTTCGCCTGCTTCAGCTGTATCGTTTTTTTCTCTTAAACTGTTTATTAAAGCGCGCAGTGATTTAATAAACCCAAAAGTGTCCGATAATATTACATCGATTTTATTATTTTTTCCGGCTTGTTCCAATTTATAAGCAATATCAGATAACTCCTGTTCGTTTATATTAGCAAGAGCACTTTTCATTGAATGTGTTATAATAATATAATCTTTTATATTTTCATTATTATCGAAATTATTAGTAATTATAATTTCGAGAGATTTTATTGATTTTTCCGCATCTCTGATAAATATATCTGATAACTCAGCGTCTAATATTTTTTGCGTTATATCGTTTTTTTTATTATCTATTTGATTTTCCAATCTTGCTTTTTCAATTACTTCCGCCGGCTGTTTGTCACGCACAAATTTATTAAGAAGGTTATTTAGCTGGCGTATGTCTATTGGTTTTGAAATAAAATCATTAAAGCCGTTATCAAGAAATATTTCTGCCTGTCCTACCAACGCATTTGCGGTTAATGCGATAATAGGATGCGGATATCCTATTTCGCGGATTTTTTTTACAGTTTCTACGCCGTCCATTTTAGGCATCATGTGATCCATAAATATAACGTCGTAAACCTCTCCGTTTTTAATTTTATCAATTGTTTCAAATCCGTTTACAGCGAAGCTGATATTTAATTTATACGGCAGTAAAAATCCTTTTGCGACATATAAATTTGTTTCCACATCATCAACAATTAAAACACGGCCGTACGGCATTGGTTCCCGCGTTATCTGCGCATTTCTGATAGCCGGAGAGCTTTCATAGCGAAACTTTTTTAAATTTTCAGAAGTTTCTTTGCCGATAATTGATGATCCTGCGGTTTCCTGCGGAAGCTTGATTGTAAAAGTTGTTCCTTCGCCGATTTTACTGTCAATATATATTTCTCCGTTCATCAAACGTATTAAATGCTTTGTAATACTCATGCCGATTCCCGTACCTTCAATTGCGCGGTTGGCTTTTTTATGGAAACGGGTATATTCATTAAACATATTATTTATTTCATCATGAGTCATACCCTGACCAGTGTCGCTGATTTTAAATATTAAAGTAAAAACACCGTTATTATTTTCTTTGTCAACAGATAAGGTAACATTTCCGCGTTCAGTATATTTAAAGGCATTAGAAAGAATATTATTTAAAATTTGTCTGATTCGAATCTCATCGCCGAATAAATTCTCCGGTATGTTTTCATTGATATTAAGATAAAATTCTATCTGCTTGTTATTAATTCGCACTATATTAATATGTATAATGTCGTTTATTAAATTTGGAACATTATAATCGGCGCAGGAAAGTTCTAATTTTCCCGCCTCAATTTTAGATAAATCAAGAATATCATTTATAATATGAAGAAGCAAATTACCCGCGCTGTGTATTTTTATAAGCGCTTCTCTTGTTTTTTGAGTATGAGACTGATCCTGCATTTCAATGTCTGCGATGCCAAGAATCGCGTTAAGAGGAGTGCGAATTTCGTGGCTTACAGTCGTTAAAAAAGTAGATTTAGCTTTGTTTAACGCTTCGGCATCCATTTGTTTTTTGGACATTTCTTCGAGTTGAGTTACATCTTGAACAATTTCAATGTAGCCTGCCGTATTTTCGTTAATATCTTTAAGAATCTCAACATCAACTATATATGACGCTCCGTTATGTGTAAAGTATGTCTGTTTTACGCCTCGTTTTGCGCACTCTATTCCGCAGTTCGGAGTATTGCAAATTTGAGCGCCCCAGTTACTGCAAGATTTTCCTTTTATATCATCAAACTTTACGCCTAAAAAATTTTCAACGCGGGTATTAACGAATGTCCAGCATGCGTCCGAATCTGTAACAGAGATAGGAATGGGAATAGCGTCAAGAATGGATTTATACCAGTGAGCGGTCGATTTAAATTTTTTTCTTTCCTCTGTAAGCCTTGTCATTATAATTCTTGATTTTTTATCTGATTTTTGTTTTCTTTTAATAGTTAAGATAAATATTACAATGAGTACTAAAATTATTATTAATAATACAATTGATAATAATGACATTTTAGCTTTTGTGTTTATCAACAAGCGCAGACACTTCGTCAAATTCGCTGTGTAATAAATGTTCAGTAATGGAATTAATTAGCTCTCCGGTTTTGTGCGACCAGGTTTTTTCCCTAAGTTCATTCAATGCGTTTTTAGCGGTTTTCTTATCCATTGCCGCGCACGACTCCTTTATTATCTGTAGTTTCTCATTTAAAAGCACAAGCGCTTCTTCAGTATCTTCTGTGATTATATTTTCCTGCTGCTTTGCTTTGATCTCATTAATTACCATTCCCAGTTTTTCAATAAAATCATTTGTTTCCGATAATATTACATTTATATCTTTTTCCCTGCCGGCTTGCTCAAGCCTTAGCGCGATAGATGAGAGTTCATTCGCTTTTATATTCGCGAGAGCGCTTTTCATTGCATGAACATTTATTATGTACATATGAAGATCTTCTTCGCTTGCAAGATTGTTTTTCGTGCTTGCTTTAATTGATTCAACAGCTTTTTCTGCGTCACGGGCAAATATTAATGCTAGATTTGAATCTATTTGATGATGCCCCTGATCCGGTTTTTGTTTTTTATCTAATTCGATTTTTTCCTTCTGAGCGGCTTCAATAACTTCAGCCGGCTGCTTATCGCGGATTAATCTGTTAAGGCATATATTCAACTGGCGTATATCTATTGGTTTTGAAATAAAATCATCAAAACCGTTTTTCATAAACATTTCCGCCTGACCCGCAAGAGCGTTTGCTGTTAATGCTACCACGGATTGAGTATATCCCATTCTGCGAAGCTGCTTTGTTGTTTCTATGCCGTCCATTTTAGGCATCATGTGATCCATAAATATAACATTGTATATATTACCGTCTTTTATTTTATCTATTGCTTCAAATCCGCTTGTGGCAAGATCGATTTTTAATCCGTAAGGCGCCATTAAACCTTTAGCAACATACAAATTTGTCTCGACATCATCAACAATAAGAATCTGTCCGTAAGGCATATACTCATGCGTTACCTGATTTTTCTTTAATTGAATTGAATTACCAAGCCTGAAATGACGTAAATTTTCTGAGGCTTCTTTACCTATTATCCCGCGGATGCCGATACCGTCTGTTTTTTGCGGCAGACGAACAGTAACAGATGTGCCTTCATTTATTGCGCTTTTTACATTTATTTTACCGTACATAAGATCTACAAGATTTCGCGTAATTGTCATTCCAAGACCGGCGCCCTCTGTTGTGCGGTTGGCCTCAAGATTAAAACGCGTATATTCATCAAAGAGTTTGCCTATCTGTTCAGGAGTCATGCCTTGTCCTGTGTCTCTTACCTGGAAAATAAGCGTAACAATTACGGCGCCTCCTCCGCGGCCTACGCACTCCGCGTTGACTGCAAGAGTTACTTCGCCTCTGTCGGTATATTTAAACGCGTTTGATAAAAGGTTATTTAAAATTTGTTTAATGCGGAGTTCATCGCCGACTAAAGTCGAAGGAATATTTTCATCTATTTCTATTTTAAACTCTATCGGCTTGCTTTCGTAGCGGATATAATTTAATTGTATTATATCGTTTATAAGGCTTGGAACATCGTATTTTACGGGAACAAGCTCCAATTTACCCGCTTCAATTTTTGAAAGATCCAAAATGTCGTTGATAATGTTTAATAGAAGGTTTCCCGAGTTATTAATTTTTATAAACGCTTCGCTTGTGGAAGGAGGATGTTCCGCATTTTGAATTTGAATTTCTGTCATACCAAGAATGGCGTTTAAAGGAGTGCGTATTTCGTGGCTCATTGTTGCAAGGAAGTTGCTTTTTTGCTGCGTTCTCATGTCGGATTTTAACTTTGCCTGAGAAATGTAGTATAACATGGTGCATAAACCCCATGCCAGAAGAGAGCCAAGAACAATTAGAAACGCGGCCATATTATTTACGCTTCTGTAATATTCATTTACAGGAATTACAATTCCTAAAAACCAGCCGTATTTAACCTTTAAAAAATATACGATGGAATCTTCGTACATATAATTTTTTACTCTGCGTTCGTAAATATTAATCCCCTGCTCCAATTCGTTTGAAAGCGCAGCTATGCCGCTGTCGATGGTGTATAATTTTTCGCCGACCAGGTATTGTTCGGGGTGAGCAATGATCTCCATATTATCATTTATTAATATTCCGTAACTGCCGTCAGTCAGGTTTATAGAAATTGCATGGTTATAGATTCTGTTTAATTCAATATCGAGGCATATAACGGCAAGAGGTTCTCCTTCATCATCTGTGATACAGCGTGAAAAGGTAATAATGTTGTACCCTGTTGCCGGATCTTTAAAAGGATCTGATACTATTATTCTTCCGGAGGCTTCAATGGCTATTGGATGCCAAGGATGATCTTCCAAAGAAAAATTTGAAGAAGGATAAGGGCTCTTTCCGGATATATAAACGCCGCCAAAATTCATAAAAAAACCATGTGTATTATTTAAACCAATCATACGCTCTCTGTCTCTGATAAGAAGCCCGGTTAAAGCCGACATATATGAAGCTATGGAATTCGCATTATCTCCTCTTAATAACATGGTACGGATTGTCTCGGAATAACCGCTTAAAAAGGTTTCCGGTTCCAGGAGATTACTGATTATTTCGGACTCTGTAAAAGCGAGGGCGTTTTCCGCGTCATTTATGAGGTGTCTATGCTCTATACGGCTGGCAAAGAGGAAGCTGGAAATGCCCATTATCACAAAAGCGATAACAATAATGAACATTTGCGCGTAAACTGAGTTTAATGCCCTGCTTTTTTCAAAAATTGACCGCAAAACAATCCTCCATACTGCTCTACAATAAAGTATAATATATAAATCATGATATTTGCATTAAATGTGTGAATTTATCATATTTTGCAGTATGGATGGTGAAAACGGTTTAGTTATAATGCCTGCGGCTCCAAGCGCCGCGCTTCTTTCTTCGATTGAAGCGTCTTTTGTGCCGGTTAAAAATATTACAGGAATATCCGCCCAGCTGCCGATTTTTAACTTTTCTAACGCCTCAAATCCGTTCATTTCAGGCATTTCTATATCAAGTAATATTATGGAAGGCCTTATTTTTTCCAAAAGTACAAACATTTTTGCCGCAGAAGGAATTGTCATTACGTTGAAATTATTTTCCAACGCCTCTTCTGCTTTCGCCAGATTAGTGTCACTGTCGTCAACAACAAAAATCGTTTTCAATTCTTCTTTTTTTCCTTATACCTTGAAGATTATTTGCGTTAATAATCTTTGTCAAGTGGAAATTTGAAGGCACCTTTTCCGTTCAAATTTATATGGATACATTTTTCATATTTATTATTAATCCGCGCACTAATATAAGTATTTTCATTTTTTGTGTATTTAAATAAAAATACATTAGCTCCCGGGTTATTGTTTAACAAATAATGATTCTTTTGGGATATTTATAGTGTAACTGCTTTGGTGACTTACATTCCCATTTTCATATATTGATAAAAATATAATGGCTTGAGCTTCTTTTTCTTGATTAAAATTATGAAAATGTATTCTTGCACGCTGCGGTACTTCTGTTGGAATTTGTATAAAATAATTCGGCATAAATCCGTTGTATTCTTTTAACTCTGCTTCTGAACTGGAATATAGACTTGTATCAATTTTTATATTGTATTCCTTTTCTATTTTATTAATGACTGATTGAATAGGCAGTAATACATAAAGGTTTGATATGTCTTTATTGTATTCATCCATATTTGTCATATAACTGGTATAATTTAATATAAATGTTTTAGACGTTAAATCATTAAAATTTATACTTTTTGGTTCGCTGACACAGCCAAAGAACAATAAAGTAATACACACAAATAACGCCGTTAAAATTTTAATTTTCATAAATACCTCCTAAAAATCATTAGTATACATTATGACATATATATTTTTATTTGTCTACATAAATTTCAAATTAATTGAAATAATAAAAAAGGCGCACAAAATAATTACTATAATTAATCTTGTACGCCTTCTGTTTAATTTGTTATATTCCAACTGCCGTTTTTGTATTCATATGTACCAGCTTTTTTATTATTGGTTTCATATAAATTATCTAAATTATTATCAAATACAGAATAATTTAATCTACTTAACATAACATTACTACCTATAATAACTTTTGATAATCTATTTGATGTAAAGGCGTTTTCTCCGATAAAAGTAACACTGCTTGGTACATTAATTTGTGTTAATTTATTATTTTGAAATGAACTATTTGCGATTGAAGTAATACTATTACCTAGATCAACAGATGTTATTTGATTTTCTAAGAAAGCTCCTTCTTTTATTATAATAATACTGTTAGGTAATATGACCGACTGTAGTTCATTTTGTGAAAATGCACATTTACCTATGGAAATAACGCCAGTTGGTATACTAATAGATTTTAATTGATTAAATCTAAATGCATCATCATTAATTAATGTTATATTGCTAGTCAGAGTAATAGATGTTAATTTATTTCCGCTGAATGTCCCCTCGTTAATTGTAGTAACACCATTGGGTATTGAAACAGAAGTTAATTGATTACGCGCAAAAGCTTCTTTTCCAATTGATATAACACTATCAGGTATAATTATTGAAGTTAATTTATTATCTATAAAAGCTTTGTCGCCAATAGTTGTAACACCATTAGGTATTACTGCAGAAGTAAGTTGATTTTGTGAGAAAGCATACCATCCAATTGTTTTTACACCTGAAGGGATAATAATAGTGGTTAATTGGTTATTAGAAAATACATAACTATCAATAGCGGTAATACCATCTGGCAAAGTGACAGATGTTATCTTATTATGCGAAAATGCATCGCTATTAATAACATTTACTTTATCTGGTATTATAACAGCTGTCAGTTGATTACGGGAAAATGCTTGGGAACCGATACTTATAATACCGTTAGGTAATAAAACGGATGTTAAACGATTGCTATGAAATGTATTACTTGCAATTGTAGTGATTCCATCTGGTATAGAAATACTTGTTAGTTGATTTCCGGCAAAAGCGCCTCTGCCGATGTATGTAAGACTAGCAGGAAGATTAATAGATGTTAGTTGGTTGTTATTAAACGACCAATCTCCTATAGTAGTAATACTGTCAGGTATAATAATGTTTGTCAATTTTTTTTTGCTAAAGGCGTTATTTCCGATGGCAGTTATTCTAACGCCGTCAATCTGAGAAGGAATAATGACAGAGGTATCTTCTCCGATGTAAGCTATAATGGTTGAGCTTCCATTTGTAAAAAAATCATCTTTGTTCTGTGTAAAAGCTGTTACACAATGAAGAATAATTAAAATAAATGATATAAAATATTTTTTCATGGAGTACTCCTTAATTGTTGTAGTATAAGAGTTTGAACAAACTGGTAATAGTTATTACTTTTTGCTCCAATATTTATAAAATTTACAGTTGCATTTTTACCGTCATCAGTATTTAGGAAATTATATATATTAGAGATCTGATTATTAGATAAAGAAATATTTGCTTTATTAATTTCTTTACTTAGCCCAGTCATAAATCTTGCATAATCTGTAACCGGATAAGAAACATTATTTCCGTTTCGATAAAAAAACAAAGCTGGATCTTGTTCAAGTATACCTTGTTTATAAATTATATCTACATGCGGTAATTGAGAAAGAGTTCCTGTATTACCCATAACTCCAATAATCATCTTGTTTTGTATACCTGTTAGTTGATATTCATCATTCATATTAACTCCATTAGTTGTATATAATTCAACAAAATATTTAATAGATGAAGCGTCAGAATGTGAATAAGTGATAGATTCATTATTTTCACCGCTTGTTATTAATTGTAATCCAAGCTTTTCTGTAAAACTTAATGATAATGTTCCACTCATTGGAGCAACAAGTCTGCTATCTCCCCTTGCTCCTAAATCCCAAGCATTATGCCATTGAAAATTTTCATTTATAATTCTCCATCCAAAATAACCAGTAAGTGCTCCTCCGCCATTGGCGAAAACATTTGATTCCTCGATAAGTGGTAAAACATTTGCTGCTTTTTCAGCCAGCAATCCAGATGAACCTACATCTCGTAGAGCATTAAAAAACAATGATTGATGCTCTTTAAAAGAGTTGATCGACATTGTATTAATAGGATCTACATTTAAAGCCTTTTCAAAATTTATCATAACAGAATTTAGGGTATCGAATTTTCCTACGGCATTTTTAAAATCATCAAAAGATAGTTCATTTTCACTCATATTATATATTGTCCACATGGTTTGATTATCTAATTGATCCATCCTGTCAGAAATCCCCATTGCTGTCAAATCAAATGAATACTCACCATCCCATTCAAAGCGAGCTACATTATCTTGATCTAAAACAAGCTTCCAATAATCTGCGCTTGAGTCATAATTTGCGTCAACATATGCATTGAATGAAGACATATCTTTATTTTGTATGGCTTTTAGATATTCTTCAATATCTCTTCCTAGATTTGTATCTATATTCAAATTTTCCTTACCCATTATCATTCTTATTGCCATTTGTGTATGTGCCAATGTAGCCGATTGTGTTTCAAGATAATTATCATTTGTTGTATAACCATCCCTATAAGCTTCATGTCCAAGAAGTATCGCAAGCCGCATTTGATCTTCTACACTCATATTTTGCGCATATCCAGTTAGATTAATAACTTTGTTCTCATCATTATTTCTGGTCGTTTCTGCAGCATACTCACCATCAGCGTCAGTATTTAAAAGTGTTCTTCCGTTCAGTATATCCCATAATTGACCCACTTGAACAGTATCTCCGTAGCCATATTGAGCGCGTAATGCAATGTGAGAATTAAAATTGTTTCCGTCTTCCCCGCTTTGATTTTTTATGTATTTATCAATCTGAGTGTTAACATTCCAAACCATAGCTCCTCTAACGGAACTAATCAGGTTGTCAATGCTGACATTTGCGCCTCCTGTGCCGATGTTCATCGAAACGCCGTCACGGCCTAAATGCAGTTCTAGTAAGCCGCTGTTATGCGCGTTATTTGTGAAAAGACCGAGATTAAGCACATTTAGTGTAAAGTCATTCCCTAATGCGTAATTTATGCCTTGACTCGCCAGAGAGCCTACAAGATTGTTTAAATTTTGAATATCGGTTTTGTTTAATTTATTATAACCTGTCAATTTACTCATATCAACTCCGCTGTTTAATGCAGTTAAGCTAGATGAGACTAGAGTAGCGGTCATGGCTGTCGCTGCGTTTGTAAGCATCCCCTTTATACCAGCCACCAGGATTTCGCTCGAATAACCGAAGCCTTCTTCGCTGCTGTAGGTTATTCCGTTTAAAAGGCTGGTAGTTAAGCCTACCGTAATTGTTTGTAAGCCTGTCATGATTGTTTGTGCGGCAACTGTGCTGATTGCGCCGGTTGCGGCGGTTGTTGCGGTTTGTGTAAGCCCTGTGCTGAAGATGTTAGCCGCGCCGTCTATACCGCTGAATAAACCTGAAGCTAAACTTGTTGCCGTGTTTATCAATAAGGTTTTTCCAAAATGGAAAGCGCCTTCATCGTAGGTTTTGTATCCCTGCGCTACATCCAATACGGTAAATACATATTCACTTGATGAACTTATCGCGACAGAAAGCGCTATGGCGGTTAAACCCAGAGTGCCTGCTGACACAATGCCAGCTATTATTGAACATGCAATTGTGCCGACAGTGCGAAGCGAAGGCGCTTCAAACCAGCTTCCTTCGTCATCCCACATTCGCTTGTCCCAGTCAGCCGTATTTAATTCTGCAGATCCGTAACATTCAATTACTGACCAATATATAAAATCGGACATCATACGGCCTAATTCGCCTGTGCCTTCATGGACAAAAATATCGCTTCTTTTTTTCGTTATCTCATCATTTGGTTTCGTTTCAGGAGATTTACCGATATGAGATGTAAATTTTCCCGGAGAATCTTCGTCATCCTTGAATATTTCATAGGCTATTTCTTCCAATTCGGCATAGACATTTTTTAACAGCGCGTTTATTGCGATTGAATCTAAACTTCTTAAATGAGTTTCATTAATATTAGTTTTAAGGGTTATATCTTCCATTATGTAATCCGCGTAACCCTTAATTGTTACTGATGTTGTAATTACCGGATCAAAAAGCGTTGATCCTTTTAAAACATTTTTCACGTAATCATTTCCGCTCTTGTTCCAAAGTCCGTTAAAAATAAAAGCGTTATCTATATTTTCTCTGAATTTATCATTTGCTGTTTCCACATTTTCGGTTAAATTTTTAACCGCTTCTTCAGCGTGCAGCCGGGCGTTATATGCGAGTTTTTTCGCTTCTTCGTCTGCAATTTCTTTATTTGCTTTTCTTGCCAAATCAGAAGCTTCCGTTTTTACAAGAGCCGCATCCCATACTGAAATACCTCCTACCCCGCGTCTTACAAGCGGCGAAGAAGCGTTTGCGATATTATTAATTGATCCCAGCGCATATGACATATTTACGATTCCTGAAGATCGCAATAAATCTGTTATAATGGATTGAGCTTGATCGGTATCAACTGAAACGCTGATAGGCTCTCTTGTATCGATAAAACGCGATAAGCGTTCTCCTTCTGTGCCGATAAGCGAAAGCAGCGATTCGCTAGACGCCTGATAAAACGCGTTTGCCGCCTGTTCGAGCCATATCTCCTTATCTTCAAGACCGGCGAGATAAGCAAGCGACCATTCGCCGCTGACACGATCATATTCATTTTTGAAATTTGCGTACCATCGCATGTAGGCGGTTTCCAGTTTTTGAAGACCCGCGTTCCAGTCATTTCTTCCGTTTTCAATAATTTGAACCGCCGATTTCTGCCATTCCATTAATTTATCCGCTAAGCCCGCTAATTGCTGATTCCATTCCGCTTCCCTTGCGCTAAGCTCCGCGTTGTATCTGTCTTTAATTGTTTTTTCTGTGATTGCTATTAATTCACTGCCGATTGCGCTGAAGATATAATTAAAATTAGTTTTTTTATTTTCGTATAATAAAAGACTTTCCAATACAACGGCGTGCATATTATTCAGATGTTGTTTTGACGTTACAACGTTTTTAAAATACGCTTTGTCAGCCGCTTTTTTTAATTCATCAAGATTTATTAAACCTAAAATATATTTTTCCGCGGCGTTATGAAAAATGTTTTCATTCATTTTTTGCGTTTGCACAGCGTCTAACCAGTATTTTTCAAGAGCGTTTTTATTGTTTTCTTCCTCTTTTTCTGTCCAATTAAGGAGACTTACAAGAGCCATGCTGACGCTGTTAAATTTATCATTGGAACTTTTTTGCATCGCATCCCAATAGGTTTTAATCTTTGTAATATCTTCATCAGGCATTTTCGATGAAACAGACAGAGAATTTTTAATATCCTCCCATTTTATATACTCATTGCCGCTCTTTCTATTTTCTAATAAATTAATTTTTTCGCAGGAATCCTGATATGGCTTTTTATTTGTTTCTATTAAGGAAAGCGTTTGTTTAAGTTTTGCTGTCCAGTTATTAACTTGATTTTCTAATTCAAAACAAACAGGATAAATATTTTCTAGTGTATTACTATTTATTTCTACTAATTTATGTATATCTTGTATCGTATTCGATATACCAAAAACAATTCCTTCTGATCTAATAATTAGATTATCTCTAACGTAATTCCCGACATTTATGCATGTTTCATAAGCGTAAAGTTTTCCAAAACCCGCGGAATAATTGTTGCTGTTTGACAATGTCAGAATAACGTAATACTCAAGGTCTTTCTTTTCTTCTTCGCTTAAATTAGTCCATGTTTCTTCGCATAAGCTGCTATACGACGCAAATCTTCCTATTGAATTTAAATATTCATATACTTTAATTTCTGTTTTTTTAAATATATTTATGCCTGTTTTGACAGTTAACTTGCCAATAGAACCGTCTTCTTTGTAATCATCGATTCCCGTATAATATTTTTTAAAAGGACATAATTCGTCATCCGTATCTATTAATGAGAGCAGAAGATAATCTCTTGCAAGGCTCCATTGCATGAACTTTTCCGGATCTTCAAAATATTTTGTCATACTTTGGCTTAAATTTCTCAGAGAATCTTCATAGAGACTGATTTTATACGGTTCATTTAATGAATCATTCGCGGCGCTGAAAAAATTATCCAGCGCTTCTTTGTTGGATTCATTTTTTGCAAAAGCAAGGCGTCCGTCTTTTACTGTGATGTGGTCAAACATGCTTTGATCCGGACTGCCAAGCTGATTTAAAGAAGATTGATAATTAGAATATAAAGTTTGATTGTTTGTATATTCATTGAAAATTTCTGATGATAATAAATCAACGGTTTCCAGCGTTTTCATTTTTGCGTTAATGCTTTGCTTATAAGCGGTAAAAAGAGTTTCATACTCCGGATCGCCGGATGGAGACGCGGAATTACCGCTAAAAATATCTGAAAGCACATTAAAAACTGTCCGGGCTTTTAATAATTTATTTTTTGTATTTTCAAGATCGATATTATCTGTATTTAAATAGGATGTGCTTGCCCATCTTTGTATCGCGTCTTGTATTTCATATTCAAAACGCTTTTGTTCTGTTTTATCATATAATTGGTTCAAATATTTGTATTGTCCGTCATAGTTCGAGCCTAAATTCGAAAATGTTACGGCTTCTTCTGAATATTTACCTTTTGCCAGATTATACTTTTCTTCCTGCTCTATCAATTTTTCGTTTAATTGTGTTAATTCATTTGTGATTTCTTCCGGCGTTAATTTAGAATTTTCATAAGTTTTGTAAGCGTTTGAAAATTCATTATAATGCGCATTTAACGAGTTGAAATTTACTATTGCTTTAACAACTTCATTTGAATAAAAATTGTAATAATATTGCACGGAATGTTCTATAATCGTATTTTTATTTGAATTTATAATAAACGAGTCATTAATTCTGTTTGTAAAATACTTGGCATAATATAAAGCGTCCGCTAAAATACCCTCGTTTAATGATGAAACTAAATTAATAGAATCGTCTTTTTCTGTTAAATATTCATCCAGTAAGTATTCACGCCAGTGGTTTTCTTTACCTGATAAACATCTGGAATTGTACGCTTCCCATGATTCCGTAATTTGAAGCATATAATTAAGAATGTTCATATTTTTTACTTTTTCTATCAAAGTATTATCAATTTGTCCGGTATCAGCCAATAGTAAACACTCAGCCCAAATTTCTTCATATTCAGAAGATAATTTGGCAGAATTCTTTACAGGTTTTATATTTTTACTGAGAGCGTACGCCGCCAGATATGAAATAAATGAATCTTTCCAGCAGTTAATCTCATATTCCAGCCAATGATGAATATTTGTAAAAATATTTTCAAAATCGATAATAAAAAGCGACGCGTTATGTATAAAATTGCCTGATTTTTCATAAATGGCTTCGCTGATATTTTCAATATTTAAAACCGCGGCGCCGATCTGTTCTATCCCGTAATCATTAAGAAATGACGTAAGAGAGTTTAAATTATCCTGCCAGATTTCTTCCTGAAGAAAAGAGCATGTTTGCGATAAGTTAGAATAAAGAATTAATAAACCTTCGCAAAAATAATATTCTTCGTAGTACTGCGCAAGATAATCAGCGGAGTCTATTAAATCATATTCAGATAGTTTTTCATTTAATAATAGAGAAATACTATTGTAATCTTCAACAAGACGTGCTATTAATTTTTCTCCGAAAATATCCGCTCTTTCTTCTTCTGTTAATATTAAACCTTTAATTTTCGAATACCAATCAGCGCTGCTGCTTAAAGAACCGGATAAAAAATCAATTGAAGCAAGACGAATTTTTAAATTTATTAATGAATCACTGTCTTTTGATGCGTTGTTTTCAACTTCGGCGAGAGACGGAAGATCGCCGCCGCCGTTTATCAGTATATTTAATATTTCATTTGCGGTAAATTGTTTTTCCGCAATATCCCATTGCTTCCCGTATTCAAGAATCTTTATATATTTTGCGTCCGCGCCTGTTTTTGCAAATGAAATATAATCTTTTACAAGCGTTTTATAAATATTATTAAAATTCTTCAGATAATATTCTTCCTGACTCCCTATTGAAAGCGATACAAGGGCGGAATATTCATTGGTTAATTTATCCAGTATCTCTTCTTCAGTCTTCATTTTTTCCGCCAGATTGTTTAATTTTTTTATCTGTAACTGGATATTTGCTCCGATATCATTTAATTTTTTAAATTCTGTCTCATAGTCAAGAAGAGAATTATTATACGCCTCCTTCGCTTCTTCCCATGCGAGCAATCCTTCAGTTTCTGTTATTCTTCCAGCCGTTAGTTCAGAAGCGTAAGTCATAATTGAATTCGCAATTTCTGTTTTCCGTTCCCAATACAAAACAAGAGCCCGTGATTTTATTAAAGCAATTTGATAATCGTCAAGATAAAAATCATCGCTCACCGCGTCAGGAGAAAGAACATCCTTTAAAGTTCCTGTTCCGAAAAGCTCTCCGTAATTATCAAATATATTTTGTCTCGCCTCGGAAGCTTTTTCTAAATAAGATATATACGAGCTATTTGATTTCTCCATCTCCGCTGTATTATTTTTACTTTCCCAGAATTTATAATTTTCTAAAGCGGAAAGAGCGGCGGAAGAACAGAGAAGATACATATCGATTAACGCTTTTACCTTTGTTTTTCCTTCTCCGATGCGCATTTCCGCGTTTAATTTAAATTCTTCTTTAGCGTCTGTGATTGATTTTGTAAAATCTTCAGATATATCGCTGAACATTTTCCAGCCTGCATCAAATAACTTTCCTGCTGATATTTCCCAATTATTTCTTTCTTCCTCAAATTTATTAAATGCCGCAAACCATGTTTCTTCTCCCCGAGAAAATAAATTAAAGGAATCCTGTTCCCATTCAATGCGTCTAATAAAAAATCTTTCTTCGGCTTCTTCCCACGCTTTTAGTCCTCTTTCAAACTGTTCCTGATACAAGCGAAGCCATTCCTCTCCCAATATCGCAAGATCGCCCGCGTCTGTCTGCGCTTGTTCTATTCTTGTGTTTAATTCCTCAATTCCCTGTTTGCAGGTTTCTTCCGTTTCCGTTATTAATTTATTTGTAAAAATACGAGCGGCTTCATTTTCGCTTTTATTCCGCAGACTCCAAATATCTCTTGTTCGTCTGCTTGAAAATATTCTTTCTTCTCTGGCCGCGATATTTTCAAATTCGTTTTTTAGGCTGATGCTTTGTAAGTTTATAGTTTCACTGATAACGCCGGACATTGTTTCGCGTAAATCAAGCGGTATATACGCTAACAGTTCAGGAGATATATTTATTATAACGCTGTTATAAGAAGCGTTTGTTGTTTTTAAAATATTATCAGTTTCTCCGCGCCATAAAATTAAATCGTGAAAAAACTCTCTGTCTTCATCACTCGGCCTTATTACAAGCGGGTTGCCGGTTTGAGCGTCAAAAATGATGTTTCCCTCATCATCAAGATGCCAGGAATATTTTTTCTGAGTTTCGCCGAAAGAATTAACAAGTTCCAAAAAAACATCTTCCGCCGCTTTACCGAAAAATCTGCCGATAAGCCATTGAGAAAATCGTTTTTCAAGTTCTTCTTCGCTCCATTTTTCCAGTTTATTTTTTGCCGTATTAAGTTCATCCGGGTTATCATATAGTTTTTCCGCTGTTAATTCCCACGCGCATATAGCTTGTGTTATGCCGAATCTCGCTTCTGACATCCAGCGATCAGGATTTATTTCTCTGTCCGCTCTGCTGAAATGATTTTCGAAAACGGAATTGTTAAAACCTTTTACTTCGCTGAACGGAGAAGGACCCGGCTGAGAAAATAAAAACGGCGGAAATAATCCGGTTATTAACGTAAATATCAGGATAAAAGATATTGATTTATTTAAAAATTTTAATTTCATTTTGTACTCCAAAATTGCGTTTTAATCCCGCACAAGCGGAATGGATTTTTGTTTGTTAAAAAAATATTTGGAAATTGATAAAATAGACGGAATAATTAAAATAGAACATAAACATGAGCTTGCGACTCCAAGAGCGCCGGTAAATGATAAAGCGCGGATCAAACCGTTTGCTCCTTCCGATAGAAAAAGAAAAGGAATTGCTCCCGCTACGGTGGTTCCGGTAGTGGAAAGCAGCGCCGGTATTTTTAATCGGACGGCGCAGTATAAACTTAATGATGTCTTTTTTATTCTGCTTCCCAGTTTTACTCTGATGCTGTCTGCGCATAAAATCGCGGCGTTAACTGTCATTCCGCTTACGGCGATGAATGCGCATGCCGCCGCCTGATTGTAAGCGCTGCCCGATAAAACCAGAAAAATTGCAGGAAGAGATAACGAAGCGGGAATTACAGAAAGCACAAGAAGAGGAATGGAATAAGATTCATTTATTGAAGCGATGATCATATAGCAAAAAACAATCGCCGTTAAAAGCGATAAAATCGTACGTGATAAATCCCCGCTTTTTTTAATTGCGTCCGGATCAAATTCAATTGAATATCCCGGTGGCAGATCTAATTTTTGGAATAGAACCGCCAATTCCTGTTTTACACGGCGCGGATCCATCGGCTTTGTAGAGACCGTAATTGATGCGTATCTCCGCCGGTTATCTCTTCTTATACTGGATGGTTCCGTTTCTTCTTTGTAATTAAAAAGTGAATCAACCGGCAAATAGGAAATATTTTCTTCATTCATCGAAGAAACAAGCAAGTTCATTAACCCTTCCCTCGATTGACGCAAGGTATCATCACCTGTTCTGATTCTTACATCTGTTTCAGCGCCGGATACCAGTCTTTTGTAGGCAACAGGACCGTACACACCCAAGCGGATTCTATTTGCGGCAGCGGAAAAACTTATTTTTGATTTTGAAAATATTTCTCTGTCCGGAAGAAAAATGATTTTATTGCTTCCTTGCTTAAAATTTAAAACTCTTTCTTTTATTAATGGATTTAATGCGCAAATATGCGCAAGTTCTTCCGCGATTTCTCTGCATTTTTTATCTTCATCGCCGTAAATAAATATTTCCCAAAAATATTCTTTCAGCGAATCTTCATGAAAAAATATGAAACCTCCCGGAATGTTAATTTGTTTCGCAGTCTCTCTTACAAGATGCGCCTGCGTTATATTGGGATTAAATGAAATAAGAATTGAACCTGAACCTGTTCTCGCGCCTGTTTCAACATTTTTTATTCCCGGCATTTTTATTAATTTTTCGCCGTATGATGATAAAAGCTTGTCTATTTCCTGCGCAAGGAAGCCTCCTTTAAATTCAACCTGCGCGTAAACTGAGTCCTGTGAACTGTAACTCCCTGTGTCAGCGCCTTTTGCGAATAACAAAATAACCGCGAATATTGTAATTGCAAAAAAGGCCGACAGAATAACAATCGGATAACAAGAACAGAATTTTATTGCAGCGGCGAGGAATCTGCAAAAATAACGTGAAATTCTTCCGGCTGTATGTTTTATTAATCGCGGAGCGTGAAATACGCGCCGCTGACTATTGCTGTTTAACCCCCAGAGCAAAAGAGGCGGAAGCAGCGTGAGGCTTAAAACAAGCGAAGTGACAGTAACAGCAGAAATTGCGCTTGCGATAATTTTTACGCCGTTATTTTCAATTGAATATAAAGGGATGAGAGCAACGACGGTTGTTGCCGCTCCCGCCAATAACGGCCCTGCGAGAGATGATAAAGCCGCCGAAGCGGTTTTATAGTTTAAACATTTTCGTAATTTTTCTGAACAGAGAATAACGGCGTCAATCGCTGTTCCGGATCCGGCGGCAATTCCCGCGAGGAGGAAACCGTTCAGCGAAAAGCCGCATATAGAAAGAACAGCCAGAGAAATTAAACATATTAATGGAATTGAAAGAGCGCAGAAAATTCCTGCTGCATTCGTATTATTTTTTCTGTTCAGTAAAAGACTGATTAACGCGACCATAATTGCGCCTGATATAGCTGCGTATAAAACTGAATTAAAAGCGGCTTTTTCCTCCGCGCCAAGATCGGATAAAACTATAAATTCCGATTTAATTTGATTTTCCAGCGCGGATAATGCCGCTAATTCTTTTTTTATGTCCGAAGATAATCTGCGCAGGTCCGCGTCCGATCGTCCCATAACCGCGATGCTTGCCGTCTTTTTACCGTTTAAACGCGAGTAAATTTCAGGCTCTCGTTCATGTTCTGTAATTTCCGCGATATCCGAAAGCTCTGTATACTTGCCGTTCCCAAGCGGAATTAACGCGTTTTTTAAAGAACTGTAACGGCCGTCTACCGTTAAAATAACCTCCTTGCCGGATTGTATGATTGTTCCGCCGGAAAAAATAGAATCGTTCATCCCGAGAAAAGAAGCCGCGGCGGAAGGCTCCAGACCAATGTTTGATATTTTTTCCTGATCAAAAATTATAAAAATTTCTTTTAATCCAGAACCGGAAATAATAACTTCTCCGGCTCCTTCAAGGCTTTCAAGCCTCGGCTTTACCGTTTTTTCCAGCATTTGCGCCGCTAAAAACAAATCGTTTTCGCCGTTGAAATTATCTGAAATAACAGCGGCAGACCAGACCGGAACTCTGGAATTATTAGAACTGTAAATTTCCGGCCTTTGCGCGGATGACGGAAGCGTTTCATAAATTCTTTGCGCCGCGTCGCGGACCGCTTCGTACCTTCCATGTAACCCGGGCCTGAACCGGACAAAAATGTTTGAAACGCTGTTTTCGCTGGAACTTTGCACGGTACTGACGCCGGGAATTGAAAAAATAGCGTCTTCCAGCGGAATGGTTACGCTTCTTTCCATTTCCGCGGCGTCAATGCCGTGATGTTTGATTTTTACCGCATAAGAACCTCCTGTGTTCTGGTTTATCTTTTCCTGAGAAGTGATATGAACAAAAACAGATACTGCGCAGATTCCCGCCAGTATGCATAAACTCATTTTTTTTCTTTGTAAAAATTTTAATGTTTTCATTTTTCCGCCTCAATTTTGTTTTCGCCGCGAAGTGAAAATTTAAAATATCGGATTAATACCGGAGGAACCGCGAACAAACTGATTAATGTTGATACAGTCAGCCCTCCCAGCATTGCCGCTGCCATAGATTTTTGCGAATTCCCAAGCGGGCTGAAAATCAGCGGAAGAAGAGCGAAAACGGTCGTTACCATTGTGATTAAAATCGCCTGAAAACGCTCGCATGCTCCGCTGTATACAGCGTCTTGCGCGCAAAGCCCTGCGCGAATTTTTTGATCGCTTATCTCAAAGAGGATAAGGCTGTTATTTACTACAAGGCCGAAAAGCGCGGTTAACCCGAGAATCGCGCCTGAATCAATTTTTGATCCGCTTAATAAAAGCGCAGGACCTGCGCCGGCGAGGGAAAACGGAATAGTCATCATAAGTATTAATGGAAGTAAAAACGATTCAAATTGCGCGCCCATTGCCATGTATAAAAGAATCAGTACTAAAAAAACATAAACAATCAAAGAAGTGAAATACCGTTTAAAAACAGATTCGTCCGCTCCCGAAAACCACGAATACCGTGAAGCGAGATCGCTTACCGCTTTCGGCAGTTTTTCACCGGATGAAAAATCAGCGTAAATCACGTCGGATCGATCAAGACGCGCGAGAGATGCCTCCGCTTCTTTGCGTTCGATCTTGCTGATTGAACCGAGGTAAACTGTTTTACCATTCCCTGTTTTCAGAGGGATTTGCTCAAGGCGGCTTAATGGTTCTTCGGAAGTTTTACCCATTACGCGCACATCAAGAGGTTTGCCTTCAATTTCAAGTTTTGTCGTTACAATTCCTTCGTTTAAAATGAAGAGAGTTTGAGCTATCTGCGCCGCCGGCATTGAGAGGAAAGCCGAAGCTTCCCTGTTTGGATATAAACGTAATTCAAGTCTTTGTCCGCTCGGGCGCAAATTTGCCGTAACAGCGGCGGAGTTAAACGCGTCCTGCGCGGTATCAATGCGTTCTAAAAGTTCGTCCCTGTTGTTTCCCTTAATAACATAGGTTCTCTGCGATGATAGACCCAATAACGCTTCCGTCCTGTCTCTGGGAAAATATGTTTCTATTCGGGGATTGAGAGTTGAATATAATAAGTCATTATTATTTTTTAAAATGGCATTTATATCAGACAGCGCTTTTTCCGCTTTTACGCCTTTTTCCGGCACACAGCGTAAAATTAATTCTTCTTTTCTGTAATTAATATCCGCTCTGCGGTTAACGTCTTCTTCCTCGGCTCCGGCTCTTCCATAAACAGTTTTTACAGACGGCAGCCCTGAAATAAGAGAGGATGTATCTATGCCTGATTTTTCCGCGGCATGCAGCATGGTACCAGGGGGGAAAATTACCGAAACCCATACTTCTTCAGCGTTATCAGGATTTATAAAAACAACCGGCTGCAAAATAAGCGTTAAGAAACCAAGAACGCTTAATAAAACGGCAGTAATAAAAATTTTATTTGACTTTCGGAGAACACTTGAAAGAAAAGAAGCGTATTTTATTACAAGGCTGCCGTCTGTATTAACTGTATATTTTGGATCGATTTTTAATCTGAGAGACGCAGAGCTGCCCCAGAATAATAAATAAAGCGATGGAAGAAAAAATTGAGCGTAAAGCCAGCCTGCCGTTACCGATGCGACAAGCGCTATTGCGATATCGCCGAACAAACTGCCTAACTGACCCGGAAGCATAATGACAGGTATAAAAACAAGAGCTGTAGTTAATGTAGAAGCTGCGCTTGATCCGGCGATAGATGACACCTTACAAGCAATTTCATCCGGTTTTGGTTTTACCGTGTATTTTTCAAAAGCGCGGTGAAGAAGATCAAGAATTATTACGCTGATGTCGGAGACTAAGCCAATGCCCATCGCAAGGCCTCCAAGACTCATGCCGTTCAGTGATTTTCCGGTAATTGAAAGAACGCAAACGCCTGCCGCGATTGAAATCGGTATCGAAAGCGCCGCAAGCAGACTGTATTTCAGGCGGCGGATAAAAAATAATAGTACTGCTGTTACCGCCAACGCGCCAAGCGCCGCGGAGATTAACAGCCCGGTTATGCCGCTTATCAGCGAAGATGACGATTCTGCGGCAAGTTCAATTTTCGCGTCACGCGAAAATGCTGACGCGGCTTCATTTACGGTTTTTTTAATTTCACGCGAGAGCCGCAGGGGATCCGCGCCGGGTCTGTGGTAAACTTCCAGCGCGGCAGCTTCTTTTCCGTTGTATACAAATATGCTCTCCTGTTTCGCTGAGGCGTAAACCATCTCTCCTGTATCTTCAACTCTGATTGAACCGCCGTTTACAGGCAGGATAGTCTGTGAAAGAGAAGAAACCGAGTCCGGCTTTCCGGAACTCACAACAACAAGTTCCATATTCCCTTCGCGCGCGTTTCCGGCGCTTATATCGGCCGTTTCCTGCGCAAGTAAATTGATAAAGTCGGAAGGAGACAACCCAAGAGCGGAAAGACGCGCAGTGTCAAGCAAAAGTTTTTCTTCGTTAACCTCTCCGCCTGAAAGCACAACAGAGCCAACGCCGTCGATTCTTCTAAGCCTCGCCTGAATTTCATACTCGGCAAGTTTCCGCGCAAATTCATTGTTTCCGTTATGTGAACTTACCGCGATAACCGCGTGCGCTTCAGCGCCCGAATCGCCAGATGTTACCGTCGGTTTTCTGACTCCTTCGGGAAGCGCCGGATAAATTGCGTCTATTGCTTCGCGTACAAGAACGGAAGCCGCCATCGGGTCTGTGCCCCATCGGAAATCCAGGCTTATAACGGAACGATTATCGCGGGAAACGCTTCTCATTCTCTCGAGGCCTTTAACCGGCGAAAGTCCGTCTTCTATCGGAATGGTAACCATACTTCTTAATTCTTCAGCTGCCATGCCCGAATAGACTGTTTCTACAGTTACCCTTGGAATAGAAAATTCAGGCAGCCTGTTAACAGACAGCGAAAAAAGCGAGAAAATAGCCGCCATTATAAGCGCCGCAAGTATCATTATTGCTGTTACCGGGCGGCTGACAAAAATACTGATTAATCCTTTCATGTTCAGCCTACTTTAACAGCGGAATTCGCTGTTGTTTTTCATTTTTATTGCCATGACTATCCATAAGTCCGGCGCCGATTTGAAAATATATAACTCCAAAATTGGTTGTATTCTCAAACTCTCCTCTAATTTCTATTCTCAGGTAATCTTCATAGCCTTTTTGCGGATTTGTTACTGTAAAATTATTTTGTTTTACATAACGGGGAGAGAAAGAAATTACATTGTTGCTTGTTTCTGTTTGAAACAAATCCATTAAAGAAAATAAATTGATAGAAGCGTCTTGCGCCGTTTCAAAATAAAGCTCAATCCATGTATTAACCGTTTGACCGGAAGGATAATATTCATCTGTTATTGGAATCTTGCTGTAAAGAGAATCAGATTTACAAAACACCATTTTCTGATCCGTTTCATTATACGGAGCCATAGGTATTCTGATTCCAGCGAGTTCAGGCGGCTTTGAATATTTTCCATCCGCGAAAATTCTGTAAATGTATTCTTCTTTTGTTTCATTATTTGAAATATCTTTTATGCCGCTTTTAATTTTTACGGTAAATCTGCTTTCATATGCCGGTATGCTTTCGAACCTGAAAATAAAATTTTCTTTAAACCCGGGCGCTGTTTCCATGATTAAACCCGGTCCGTCTTCGATGCTTATATAATTTTTAACTGATGCGCTGTCTGCAGGTTTAGAAAAAACAAATATGAATTTGTCGTCTTTTTCAATATTGCTGTTTTCTACGGGAAATTCCGTAACGCCTGCGTATCCTCTGTCTGAATCTAAGGGAATAATAGAGCCGTCTTTTAAAATGCGGCTAACGCTTTTAAGATACGGAATTTCGCTGAAGGTTCCGGCTGTAAATGTAATTGTATAATCTTTGCCTGTTGTCATTCCATTGTTGTCTGACAATGAGGCGGATAAACGAATATCATAACGCGTATTTTGAATCCACGGTTCTGCTGGAGTGAATACCACCTGTTTACCCTCATCTTTTAATTGCCAATAACCTGTCATCGACGGGGTAAAAGTAATATTTTCGTATAAAGTAATTAAAGGCACAGGCAAAGAAAAATTTAAAAGTATTTCCGCACGCGGGTCGCTGACTTTATCGTACAAGGAAGGGAAAAAAGAGATTAAAACAGGACGCGCGCCGTCCTGCCTTGTTGTAAAATGACCGTTAAATTCCCTGTCCAGAGACAACCCTTCGGTGTCATGAGCGTCTGCCGAAATGGTTATAACATAGTCAGCGTTCGTTTCAAACGGCGTTAGCGGGTTAAAAGTCATTGAGTTCCCATTCCAATTAAAACTTCCTTTAACGCGGATTGAATTTCCAATTAAAGAAAAATTCCGTTCAATGTTTGCCTTGTCAGGTTCATTAGAAAAATTAATTGAAACAGTAATATTTTCAGGCTCTGAATGATATCCGCCGCCGGGACTCCATGAAACAACTTCAAATTCAGAAGTTCTGAGAATGTCGCATGAATTAAATGAATTTAATATAAATGTTATTAATAAAAGTTTTAATTTCATTTTAATACCTCCAGATAAAGAATAAAATCCTCTTTCATATAAACTCCCATATTAGAACTGATTCCGCCTTTTCCGCCGGGAATGACAAGTTTGTAATAATGAGGAACATCATCCGGCGGGGTTAAGCCTTCCCACTGCATGCACAGGCGATCATTTGAGATCCAGCCGACATACTGCAGGGCGGCAGGTTTTAATGATTTCGGAAAAAACGCGGAAAGCGTTATTCGCTGCGGAGTTTTTTGTTTTTCTTCATCGCCGAACATTAGCGAAAAATTTATTGATAAAAGCGTCTGCCCTGTTCCCTGAGCGGCTTTAACCTGCATTAAATTATCAGCGTCTGTAAAATTAATAATCTCGGCGCCGTTGTCAGCGGAAATTGAACTAACATTTAAAAACGGAATATCGGCGGCAAAATTCATTTTATATTCGCCGCCGATTTTTAAGCCTTCACTGTCTTTTGTGTCGCCTGAAACAATTAATGTAAAAATAGTATCGGGTTCCGGGTCTCTTGTAAAAATATAAACAACGCTGTCTTCTGATAAATATTCAGTTCTTCCCGTAAGAGAAGGCTCAAAACGGATGGATCGAAGAACGCTTTCTCCCATCGGTTTATTAAAAGAAATTCCTATTCCGTATCCAGGAAAAAGACCTGTATCAAGATTTATTCCCGCAGGATACCAGGAGCCGTTTGAAAATAGAACAGGATACGCGTTTACAACCCGCGGAAGCGTTTTATCAATATCCGTTGTAAAAAAACCTGAATAGTTTTTTGGAAGCGGGATTCCGTCCGCGCTTTTTGCGGATTCTTTTAAATTCCACTTGTATATTGTCCATGGAGAATACGGTTTGTCGGGTATAACTTTTAAATTCTTATCTTCATCAGACCATTCGAAAGTTTTATTTCCAATTCCTTCGGCAGAAAGAGCTGATTCAACAGTCTGTTTATCCATGGAACAAGAAAAATAAAATTCCAGCGCAGGATTATTTGTTCCGATTGATGAACCGTTTAAAGGGAAGTGCCGTTCTAGAGAAGGAGGAGGATTTTTATTAATCGCGTAAAAAGAAATAAAAAGTTCAACGCGGGAATCTCTTCCGTCTGTTGTTTGAATTGTTCCGACAAGATTTAAAGTATGGCGAACGCCCGCGGTCCATCCCTGCACGGGTACAAAGTAAAGACTGTTTCCGTCCCAAAATTTATCACCGCTTACCGTTCCAATATCCGAATTAACCTGCAGGATATTTTCTGTTTCATGTTTTTTCATTTCAGTGTCAAATTTAATAATTAAAGGAGTATATAAATCCTGCAGGATTGAATCGTTATTATCAGGCGTTATGGTTATTCCGATAGGACGTAAATCTATAAAACCGCATGAGGAAATTATAATTGCGCATAACAATACTGTTAAATTATTCCGCAATTGAAACATGAATTCCCTCCCTTAACTCGGGATCAGGACGAAGAACAATCAGTTCTCCTTCGTTCAATCCTGCGGTTATTTCACATTCGTCTCCCTGTACAGCGCCTGTAATAATTTTTCTCTCTGTTAACGCGCTTCCGTTAATAACAAAAACGCTTCCCTCGTTATTCTTTTTATTAAAAACCGCGGACTCAGGAATAAAGAGCGCGTTTTTAGGCGGTCCCAGATTTATCGTTATGCGCGCGAACATTCCCGGTTTTAACCTGACATCCGATACGCCGGCGTTCCAGAGCAATACGCGGACCAGAAAGCTTAAACTCTGGCTGTCCGCCTGAGGATAAATCAAATCTACAGAGCCGCTTCTTGTTTCACCCGTTCCGTCTATAAAAACAGAAGCGGACATTCCTTTTTCTATCCGCAGCGCGTCTTTTTCTCGCACAGGAAAAATAGCGTATAACGAAGCTGTATCAATCAGACTGATAATTTTATCCTGAAGCCTGACGCGTTCGCCTTCTTCAAGATAACGCGCTCCCACAACACCTGAAGCGGGACTTAATATTGTAAGTTCGGAAAACGCGATATTCATGGAAGCAAGTTCTTTCTCCGCCGCCTCAAGCCGCGCCCGGGCGGCTTCAAGTTCTGCGTTTAAGCTTGATGTCATGAGAGAAACAAGCGCGTTTTGCCTTTCTGTTTCATCAGCCGGAATGGAAATGCCGGCTTTTGCAAGATCCGAGTCGCGGCTGCCAATCCTTCGAATTTCAAGCTCTTTTTCCATCAGTTGAATTTGATCCCATTCGGTATTGAGAGAAAAACGGCTTACAAGAATCGCTTCAGTGTGAATGCCGCCCGCTTCAAAAAGCGTTTCTTGATTTTGATGTTTGCGTTTGTCCTCCTCCCATTTTCTTTTTGCGAGAGACAGCTCGGCATCGGCCTTTTCAAGAACGAGTAACTGCGCTTCCGCCTGAAAAACTCCTTCAAGAAGCCTTGCTTCAGACAAATTGCGCGCCGCCAAAGCCTGCTGATAATTATTTTCCGCTCTTTCAACCGCGATAATAATCTGCGGATTTTCAAGCTGAATTAAAACTTGTCCTTGTCTTACATAATCGCCTTCGCGGAAGAAAAGTTTTTTTATCACGGCTTCCTGAGAAGATGTAACATCAACTTTTGTAAGGAAAGACAAGCTGCCGAATCCGGAAGTTTCATCCGGCTGCTGTTTAATTACAACAGGCGTTCCTTTTACTTTTCTTGGTTCGATATTTTCAAATTGTTTTTCGCAGGAAAAATAAAATAAAAATGTAAGGCATAGAAATATAATTATTTTTGTTTTCATTAGTTTCTCCTTGTTTGTGATTCTGAGTTAATTGAGTTTGCGAAATTTATAAGTTCTCCCGGTTTAAGATCCAGGAATCTTTCAAGTTCACGTTCTGCTTCCAGTAATGCGATCGCCGCTTCTACCGCGGCGATTTCTTTTTGAGTTTGTTCGGTATAAATTTCCATTAGTTTAAGCCTCGTTATGTGCCCAAGGTTTAATCTGATTTCTTCAACCTTGCAGCGTTCCGCTCCCAGAGCTGCCGCTTCAAGAGCCAAAAGCCGCTTCTGTTCCATAAAGCCGCATTTTTCCAAAGCGATTGCCGCTGTTCGCCCGATCCTTTCGTAAATTGTCTGATATTTTTCCTGTTCAAGAGAAAGAGCAAGTTTTGCCTGATCTTTACTGTACATTGAGGCAGGATCGGGCAGAGGGGTAATACTTGTTTGTACAATAGCCGTCCTGTCATATTTACCCAGCGAAGACGGCTCCCATCCTGTTTGCGCCGCAAAACGGTTTTGAAGCCACGGACTTGAAAAATCGATGCTGACTCCCACAGACCAGTTATAGCGCGTCAGAGGATAATGCTGCCCTGTAAGCGCGAAATTACCCGTTAGCCGTAAAGATGGTATCCAAGAAATAGAAATAAATTTTAATTCCATCTGTTTTTTAGTTATCGAATAACGGGCTTCGATTAAATCAGGATTTTGCTCTTTCGCTAGAGCCGCGGCCGCGCTTGCGGCGGGAAGTATTGATTTCCCGGAATAAAACACGGCGCTTTGGTATATATTAATTTTCTCTGTCAGCGCCGGAATGTATTCAATTCCAAGAATTTCCAGAAATTGTTTTTCTATTTCCTTTAGATCAAGTTCAAGAGAAAAAAGATCTATTTTAGCGTCAGCGATGCTGATGTCCGCGCTTGCAAGATCGACAGGAAGCGCGAATCCGAGAGCGACTTCTTCATTAAGAATTTTTCGCTGTTCTTCTAGAATCGACAGGGCGTCTTTTTTTATGCCGAGTATCGCTCTTGAAGACAACACCCTTCTGTACGCTGCTATCGCCGACTCCGCGATTTCATCCGCCATTCTATCCAGTTTTTTTATAGAAAGATCGAGTTCCATTCTTTCAATTTTTCTTGACATAGATGTTCTTCCGCCGTCCCAAACCATTTGTTCAAGGCTGAGTCCGTAATTTTTTATAAATGAATCAGCTCCTATTTGCTGTAAACGATCATTTTCTGAAATGCTGATATTCAACTGCGGAAAATACGCGCGCGCTCCCCATGACCATGTTTTTTCAAGCAGCGCCAGTGATGCGCGCGAATGTCTTAAATCGGCGGAAGATTCAACCGCGAGATTCGCGGCCTGCGCGAATGTCAGCGAACGCGTTTCATTTTCATTTGCGAAAACCGCCGGGGATATAAAAATTAAAAGCATTGCAAGTTTTTTTCGCATTACATTACCTCTTTAATAATTTTTTCTAAGTTCAAAATTGAACGATGCAGCGGAGTATCCCACGGAAGCATGGCCTTAGCGCGGCTTAGATCGTCAAGAGCTTGTTTTCCCTTTCCCGCGACCCAGCTAATTCTTGCCCTGTCCAGAAGAACCATCGCGCTTTCCGCGGAAAGTTCCGCGGCTCTGTCAAGATAAATAACCGCCTCGTCAAATTTTCCCGCGCCGCAAGCAAGATCGGCAGCCAGCCGCAGAGCGCGGATATCAAGCGGATTGTCGGCTAACAGCGATTCTAGGCGCGTCTGCGCTTCGGATAAATTATTTTTATCGCGGAGTGTCTTCGCAAGATACAAACCAGCTTCAAAAGATGACGGACGAAGTTTCAGCGCTCTGCGGCAGGATTTCTCCGCTTTTTCCAAATCGCCGGAAAAATATTCCGATTTCGCGCGAAGTATAAGCGAAGGCATAAAATTATTTTGCTTGTGCAGAAGTTCAATCACTTCAGTAAAATTTCCGCGCGCGTACGCTTCGGACGCCAGACTGTATGCGCGGATCGTCTGCGTATCGGGTGTTTTCGAGCAAGAGGCGATTATAAGAGCTGCAAATATGTGTAAGATGTGTGTTTTCATACCGATCCTTGCCTTTAACCGCGGCAAATATAGGAAAGCCTTTCCGCAAGACGTCCTTTTGCAAAAGCCGCCTGAGAATTGAAATAATCGCGGAATTTCGGATAACTTATTAACGCGCGCAGAGCGCCGACAGCGTAAACCGTGTAAGGATTATCCGGAAGCCCGATTAACGGCAGCAGCGAATTTAAAAATTCCGGGTTATTTAAATTAACCGATTGCGAAATGATACTTTCAATTTCTTTTTTGGTTTTAATTGATAATCCGTCTTCGGTTTTTAATCCTGTGAACGAAGCAAGTATAGAACGGCACTCATCGGCAAAAGGTCCAAGAGGAGAACTGTTAATGCAGGTTTCAGCGTACTGCGCCGCTATCGCGCCGGAAAAAGCCCTGGCTCCGCGGTGCCAATATTCCGGAAATTGCGCATAACGCGCGCGGATTGCTTTGTATGCTTCGTTCGGCCGCCTGTCATCTATTCCCGAAGATTTATTTTTCTCCATGGCGCAGACAAGAATCATCCATCTGCCGAATCCGTCGGGCTCATCGAAATCATTAAAAAAATATTCCAGGCCTAAAGAGGCATCGTTCCATTTTCCGTTAATGAACGCGAGAATTGCGTCTGCGCATATTGCGACATTCTCATCGTTATTTGCCGCGAGAACATTTAAAAGCCCCTGTTCGGCTTCTTCTTTTTTGATAAGGCCGAGCCCGTACGCCCAGGCTAGCTCCTTATAGGCGGCGGCAACCGCGCCTGCGTAATCCCCGGCGTTTTCCCGAATGCTCGATTCAGTCAGCGCCAGCCCCTGAAACCAGGATCCCGCTCTTTCAAGTTCGGCGATTTCATCAAGTGTCTGTTGAAACGCGTGACGGGAAGAGGGAAGCTCTGCCTGCCGGGAGTTTAATTCCGGAGACAGGGTTTGTCTGGTATTTTCCGAGGCAAGCCGGACTTGAGAAGAGATATCTCCGCCGTGCGTTTCTTTGCAGGAAACAAAGGCCGCAAAAACAAACGGCAAAAGAACAGATGCCAAAATAAAAAATTTAATATTCATAAGCAACTCCTAAAAAAAGATTTATATATATATGGGGCGAAGGCGCTGAAAAGCTTGACTGAAAATAAAAAAATTTTAAATTTTTATTAAATTTTTTTGAGGTAAAAATTTGCTATGGAGATTTTTTAGGCTTTTTATATATTATTAATAGGTGACTGACACCTTTTTTACTTTATTTTGGCATTTTGTTTATTTTTAACAGATGATTGACACCAGTATAAAAAGGGATTTTGCGTGCAGCTTGATACCGCAATTATTAAAGCGGGGTAATGCAAGAAGTTCCATCTATGCGCATTTTATAATTTACATTCTCAGCTGTGTAATACAACCACTCATCTGCTATATTGAGAAAAATCATGCCCTTATCAACTTGAATTTTATACTGTTGGCTTCCGTCTATGCGCATTTTACAATAAATAGTATGATTTCCATGTCCGGAAATGTAGTACACCCATCCATTTGATACGTTAATCCAGGCGCTTTGTTCATTATTAAGTTTTTGCCGCAGGGATCCATCTGTGCGCATTCTGTAAATTTTTCTGCCATCGCTTACATTTGAATAATACACCCAATCGCCTTCCAAGTTAATATAACTACTATAATCATTATTGAGTTTTTGCCGCTGGGTTCCGTCCGTGCGTATTTTATAAATTTTTCTGCCGTCATCTCTATTTGCATAATATATCCATTCGTCTGTTAGATTAAAAGGTTCGTCGATTTTATCATTATTGAGTTTTTGCCGCTGGGTTCCGTCTGTGCGCATCTTATAAATTTTGCTTTCATCGCTTGAAGTTAAATAATATACCCATTCACCTACTACGCTTAAAGAATAGCTAGCCTCATCATTAAGTTTTTGCGGCTGAGTTCCATCTGTGCGCATCTTATAAATGTTACCTTTACCGCTAAAATCTATATAATATATCCATTCGCCTAACACGTTAATAAAACAGCTTTCGTTGTTATTAAGCTTTTGCCGTTGTGTTCCATCAGCGCGCATTTTATAAATTTTACCGCCGTCCATCGCATTATGGTAATAAATATAATCACCTTTTTTTGCCACGATTCCGAAGTTTATAATATTGCCGGGAGTATTTCCGTATTCATGTTTTAATAATAATCCTTTAACAATGTTAAGACCAGCTTTAATAAATGTTTTTTGGTCATCGTTTTTCCCTATTGCGTTTGCAATTACATCTGTAACTTTAATGTCACCTTGTACGGGGCTGCGTTCTGCTCCATTCTCCTGCGCGCCGACAGAAGGTTTTTGTTTTTTAAATACTTCAAGCTGCGATTCTAACTCATAGATTCGCGCCAGCAATTCAATTTCACGTTCTTTAAATTCCCATTTCATGCGGTAGGGTTCAACCACTGTCTTAAGCCAGTCGTTTAAATCGTCAGGGTTTAAAAATTCCTTGTATATCACTCCGTTATCTGAAAAACCGCAGACTTCGCATTGAGTGGGGCCTTTTCCTTTTTTGCAAACAGCACAAAATATTTCGCTCATGCTGAATCTCCTGTAATAGATAAATATTTAGCCGGAATATCGCGCCCGGTTAATGTTTTTTTAACCTCTTCAGGAATATCAGACTCGTACTCATTAAAAATTCGTTCATATAAAACATCTTCGCATTCGGCAAAATAATTTCTAACCTGTCCGGCATTGCCGAAAGTCCGGTCTTTATTTTTAATCCAATAATTAAAAATTTGCTTTGATTTCTTAATAAATTCAGGATTTAAAACAAAATCTCCGGCAAAATTATGTAAAATCGAAATTAGTTCGTCTGTATTATAATCGTCAAAACTAAGGGTTGCGGTTATTCTTCTTGTTAAACCGGGATTGCTTTGTACAAATTCTTCCATATTTTTTGTGTAACCTGCAAATATTACGCAGATCTGCTTGCGGTTGTTTTCCATAAAAGCAAGAATTGTATTTATTGATTCACGCCCAAAATCGTTTTCGCCGCCGCTAACAAGCGAATACGCTTCATCAAGAAAAAATATTCCGTCTAACGCCTCTTCTAGTTTTGCTTTTGTTTTTATCGCCGTTTGACCGACAAAGCCCGCGACCAAATCTTCACGCAGAACTTCCACTACATGGCCGCGCCTTAAAACTCCTTCTTCGCGCAATATATCGCCTAATAGTCTTGCTACTGTTGTTTTACCTGTGCCGGGATTTCCTGAAAAAACATAATGACCCGGTTCCGCGCCGCCTTTAAGTCGAATCCTGCGCTGCAGTTGAGCAATTCTTTCTTTTACGCTGCTTAACCCTGTTAGTTTTGTTAATTTTATCATCGCATCTTCTTTAGATTCTTCTGAAGGTTTACAGAATTGTTTTTTATCTTTTGGAATGTCGCAAAGATCGAGTATCATTTCTCCGCTTGCGGTTTTTTCTCCGCCGCGATCCCACCAACTGCCGGACATATCCGCAAGCAATTTTTCTGCATTCCCGGCGTTACCCCAATTTTTATCTCTGGATTTATGCCAGTTTTCAAAAAACGAACTTAACATTTCGGATAATTTATCGCTTATAGCGTATTTTTCCCCCATTGAGTTCCTGTTTAAATTGCTGTAAAAAATTTTTAAAAGTTCGTCTGGTGAATAATCATCTATGTGTATTACTTTTTTAAAACGCCTTGCAAGACCGGGGTTTGAATCTATAAAACCCGCCATTTGTTTTGGATAACCGGCAACTACAAGAGAAAACAACCCGTTTTTCGCGGTCATTGCCGCGACAAGTTCTGTTACAGCTTCGCGCCCAAAATCATTTTCTCCGCCTTCAACAAGGGAATAAGCTTCGTCAATAAAAAGAACTCCGCCCATAGCCTCTTCTATTTTTTCCTTAGTCTTTAAAGCTGTCTGCCCAACGAAACCTGCAACTAAATCTTTTCTTGTAACTTCAACAGTATGTCCGCTGTTTAAATAACCCGATTCATACATTATTTCGCCTAACAGTCTTGCCGCCGTAGTTTTTCCGGTTCCGGGATTTCCTGTAATTACATAATGCATATTTAACCTGACATCTTCTTTAGAAACCGGCGGCAAAATACGGGAATGATAATCATCGCAGGCGGCGGCAGTTTTTCCGTCCGATTTACTTTTGCTCTCCATTACCCTAATTTCTCTTTTTACACATTCCATACCTATCAGTTTATTAAGTTTTTGCATGGCGGTTTCATTGTCTTTTTTGCCGAACATTTCATCGCATCTGTTTGTGTCAAGAATAAAATCCTTCTCTATATTTTTTTTCAATTCAGCCATTAGCCATTTTAACGAGCGTCTGCGCTTGCACAATTCTCTTGCTATTCTTTTACAAACGGTATCAAGGCATTTAAAATCTACTTTTAGCCCGTGAATTAATCTGTAATAATTTATAGTGTTGCGAATTTCATCTAATGCAGGAGGATATATATTGATAGTATTAGTTTCCGATATTTTTCTTATAAAGAAGGAGCCTTCATAATTTGCAATTACATCGTATTGGCTTCCTTCAGGGAAAATAAATATTACAATGTTGTGGTTATCCGGCCCTAAAGCGTCGAATTGATTAAATGAATCAAAAACGCGGCGGTCTATGCCTTCCACAAAATATTTTATAAAATCATCCGCATTGGTAAAAATTACCGCGGTTTTAATACCTTTATTTTCCTTATCACGGACGCAATGATCGATTCGTTCAAACGCCATGTTTGCGTCCATTCTTCCGAAGTGCAATTTTCCGTCTTTTGTTTTTGCGGCAGGCGAAGTTTGTTCTGCTTCCTGATTTTGACTGGAATTATTCGCGGCAGGTTTAAATTTTCCGGGGATAGGTCCTTGCAGCCTGTTAGGTTTTATTTCCGGCTTCTTTGCCGTTTCTGGTTTTACAAAATTTTCTTTTAGCGTTTCATTAGGCCGTTTTGTCATATCAAATGAATCTGTGTCATAAAAGTAAAGTTGTTCATCCATACTGTAAAAAATTATCCGTTTATAACTAATGCTTTTTAAATGTTTGTATAACAACAAATCCAGATTTATGGCAATATGATTATTCTCGCAATAACGGTCTTTTGTAAGACCGAAAATAAAGAAGAAACGTTTTAAAATATTTTCTGTTACGGTGAAATAAGATTCCATTTATTTTTCCTCTGGCTTTTCCTTTTTTACCGTTCTTGTTCTTTCAATTTTCTTCTTTGCCGTCGCTTTAATATCTTTTATTTCCATCTTATCCGAGGCTTTTACTTCATACCCTTTTACGCATTGAACATTGCCGACTTCTAAACCATCCTGTTTTAAACCGTTCTCTATACTTGCAATCCATTTTTGTCTTTCTTTTTCATCGTTCTTTTGATCAAAAAAATGAAGCTCCAGCTTGTTAGACATATTTTGCGTATTTATTTCTGGGGTTATTATCGCTACAATTTCGTTCCCCATGCCGTCAGAAAATTTTATATGAACCGGCTGATCATGTTCGCCGCCTTCGTAAACAATGTCTTCGCATTTCCAAGCCGCTTCTTCAAGCGCGTCTGCAAGTTTGTTTGCCATCTCCGCCCTGTTCTGCGATAAAATCATCGCGTTTTTCGCTTCTTCCGAGGCGGCGTCCATTTTAACATTCTGCTTGTTCAGCGAATCAATATGTTCTATTAATTGTTTTGTAGATACAGATTGAATTTGCCCGGTTTTTTGCTTTACATCGGATATTGATTCTGAAACTTCGTCTAAACTGCCGCATGTCCAATAATTTACTTTCGCGTCAACTGTTTCCGTTCCATGTTCCATATCAAAAGTAAATCGAAGTTCTTTACATTCGTTTAATTTTGTCTCTGTGCCGGCGAGGGTTCGCGTAAACAAACCGTGATAATAAAGCCATTCTGTTTCCGCGTTTAAAACATTTTCTTTTAAATCAACAGCTTCATTGAATAAGCTTCTGGCAGTTGATATCGCCGATTGATAAGCTTCGTTTTTCATATCGGACAGCATTTGATTCAATTTTCCCTTCAATTTATTAAGATCGCCAGGTGTAAACATTTCATGCCTGTACTGCTCTATATCTTTAATATACGCCTGTGTTTGAGAAATCCAGAACTCGGCAAGTTTTTTATGATTGTTCTCTTTCGCTTCTATTCGGGCGCTGATGCCGTTAATCTGATTTTGCATCTCCTGCCTGTTCTTTTCGGATTGTCGTCTTATATCTTCTATTGCCGCTTCCTGATTTAAAAATCTTCTGTTTTGTTCAACCGAAATTTGCCTGATGTCTGCATGAAGCCCGTTAATTTCATTGTTTAAAGCGCGGTTTAAAGCTTCGCGCTCTCTGTTAGCGGCGTTTAAAGCGTTTTGCACGCGCTGTTCTCTCTGCCGCGCCTGATCTTCAGATACCTGCGCGCACCATACGCTGTTGCGTAATCTATCTGCTTCGGTGCTTGTCATTGTTACATAACATTCTTTTCTTCCGCTCATTTTCAATTTCTCCTATTTAAGTGAAAGCGCTTCAAGGCTTTTTTTATCCGGGATGCCAACCATCATTGTTTGCCCGTCCCTAAAAATCAATTCAATTTTTCTGCCCTGAACCCCATAAAAGCTTTTTGCCTCTTTCGAATACCTTTCGGTAATCAAACAAATGTTCTGATTCGATGATCCGCGTAAACTAAGACCGTCGTTTAAATCGTCTATATACGCGCCGTCTATAATCATATCACATTGTTTAGCCAGATCTTCATTCTCGATATCTTTTAAATCATTTCCGGTGTACACAATTACGCCAATATCTTTTCTTGCTTTAACTTTGCTAATCAATTCCGATAACGCTTCTGATTGTAAAAAAGGCTCTCCGCCGCTTATCGTTATACCTTCAATGCCGGGTGTATTTATAATGGCGTCAGCCAAATCAGCCGCATCTGCCTCATAACCTCCGTCAAGCGGCTGTGAATCTTTCGAAATACAGCCGGGGCACCGCCTCATACAGCCCTGCACCCAAATGGCATACCGGTTATACGGCCCCAAAGATTTTGTGGTTGCCGCTGTCATGTACAATCTTAGCTTTATGACTCGTCCCTCCCTTCTTGCGCGGAAATAATATCTTTTAAAATGTTGTCAAACCATTTTATTTCATTTTTAACAATATCTTTGCGGCGGTCAATTTCATTTAAAAATTTCTCAACCGATGTAATTCCGTATTCTTTTAATTTAATAACTATTTTGCTGTTTTCACCCAAATGCAGATCCAACTCTTCCGCATCTTGTTTTATTTTATTAAGAGCTTCAATCGTTACCTTTTCTTTTATTTCTTTTAATGCGGAAACTTTTTTATTTAACTTTTCGTAAGTTTCCTTTTTTTCGTTTAGCTCATTTTCTTTTTGTAATAAATCGGCGTTATTTTTTTCTAAAGATTCCAAAGACGCGTTTACTTCATTTATTTGTTTTACCGCTGTTTCCAACTTTCGCCATGTTTCTTCATTCAGCGCTTCGGGGTCTAACTGGCCTTTTGAAGCTTGGTAAAAATCGCAGGCTTTTTGAGCGGCTTGTTTTCCAAAAGACGAAAAGATTTTTTTCTTCTCTCTTTCATTGCATGCGCCAAGTATGCCGCAGGTTAAATTGTATGTATGTTCCATTAAATAGTTCACAGTTTTAAATAAAACTTCGTTTAATCCTTTGTCATCTTCAGCCGTTTTAATAGCAGGTAAGTAGTTGGCTTCTAAAAACTCTAATATTTCTGAATTCTTTTTACCCATATTTATCTCCCCGTTATTGCGAAATGCCAATTTTTTCTATTAATTTATTCAATGAAGTTGATGAAATTACAGTTCCATGTTTGTCTTTTATATATATAGTTGGAATTTGATTTCTGCTGACAGAAAAACCAATTTGATACCATTTGTCAGCATAATCGTTATCAACATTCGGAAATAATTCTTTTACAGATTCGCCTAGAGGTATAGGCTGCGATCTTCCTGCGTTATTGGGGCGTCCGTCATCTATATAAATAAAAAGCTTGCCTGCAGGATGCTTTACATATTCTTTTCTATCCGCGAATAAAGGTTCGCTGTATTTTTTTAAATTCTCGCCTTTTTTAATTATCGGATTAAAATACGGGATTAAATTGTCCGATTCTTTTCCAAGTCCGTATGTAACATAACCGTAATTATGCGTACAAGTATGCTCTATACTAAATTCTCCGGCAGCAATTAATGCCGCGCCTCTTGAAATTGCCAGCGTTCTGTTTTTTATCTCAAACGGCTGTTCGAATCTTTTATCGATATTTCCTGATGTTACGCCAAAAGATTCTCTTACTTCTTTTTCTACCGCGTAAAAATTGCTGAACCCGCCTACAAGCAGCACTTTAAAATTCTCAGGCGCGTTACTGTTAATATTATAAACAGAGAAATATTGTTTTATCTGTTCCAGCGATTCTTTTAATTTAGGCGCGTTTACCTTGCAAAAACATTCATCTAAATCTTTGCAGCAAACGTCGAATGTATCACCTTCATCGTTGTATTTTAATTGAAAAATTGAGTCTCCTTCTACAATGTCAGGATCGTCATAATAATCTTTTAAATCTTTCGTTATTTGTTCGCATTCATTAATTTTTCTGTTTTCAAAACTATTACGCAAATCTATAAATTTCGGCTCCCCTCTTTTTATCGGGAGGTTTTTATCGCGAATAAGTTTTTCTACAACTGTTTCATCAAAAGCCACGCCGGCGCAGCCGTTGGTTTCATTGTATTCGCCGTAACCGCACCGTTCTAAAATTTTAATTTTTCCATCCTTCATTGCCTCGCATAAAGTAACATCCAGCGTTCCGCCGCCGTAATCTATAACAGTTATGTGCCCTGTATACTCTTTACCTTCCTTTTGCTTATACGACCAGCAAAAATATGTAGCGGCGCCGACTGGTTCGCTTTCCAGTTGGAAATTTTCGTTTTCTTTATATCCAAGCGTTTTAAATATATCGATTATATTTTCTCTTGCCGTCCTGTTGCTTTCTTCTCTAATCCAGGTTTCCGGTACAGTCATTACAATGCCGTCCAGATTGGTTTTCTCGTCCATCTTCTGATTAATTTTATATTCATCCAAAAGTTTCTTAATAAAATCATGCGTTACCTGAATAGGGGTTTTTGATTTTCCCTCGATTATTTTATCCGCGTTCTTGCCGAGAAGGAGTTTGAAATGTTCGTATGCTTCATAATTTTTAAGGGTAACATTTGGTTTTGCGGTATTGCCGATAGAAACTTCGTTATTTTTTTTTAAATTATAAGCGACAACTGTGGGTATATAGTCTGCGTCTCCTGCGCGGACTTTAAAGCTGTCCAGAGCATTGGATTCTTTGTTAAAATAACTTATAGTGCTGTTGGTCGTTCCAAAATCAAAGCCTATTACTTTCATTATTTCTTATGATAATCTGTAATTTTTTAAAAAACAAGTAATTATCAAAATTACACAGGCTTACTGCGTGCGATTGATTTCGCTTCTTTCGCTCCACGCCTGTAATGCAATCCCAAACGCGACCGATACATTAAGCGAGGCCTTAGTCCCGTAGCAAGGAATCGTCACCCTACCCAACGAAGCGTCTGCCGCCGCCAATGCTCTCGGGCTTACGCCCAATTCCTCCGAACCCGCGATTAATATCCCGCGGCGCGGAAAGGGAAATTCCGCGATGGGAATGCCTCCGGTCTCTAATGCAAAAATGGGAAGAGTTTCAACAGCGCAATTCTCCGGCGAAGAAAATAAATCTTTCCTCTCCCATGGAATAATATCAATGCAGCCCATTGCCGTGCGCTCGGCGCGTTTGTGCCTGGGATCCGCGCAAA
>WQRN01000004.1 GCA_009786715.1 Treponema sp. | reverse complement strand
GAAATGTACGACATGCTTTCCAAACTTAAAGACGGCGGAACATTCCTTCTTAACAGCCCTTACAAAGCGGCGGATGTTTGGAAAGAACTTCCCAACGAAGTGCAGAAAAAAATCATCGAGAAAAAACTGAAGTTCTTCGTTATTGACGGCGCTCACATTGCCCGCTCTACCGGAATGGGCAACCGCATCAACACAGTTATGCAGGCTGCTTATTTTAAAATTTCTGGCGTATTGCAGGAAGCCGAAGCCGTAAAATTGATGAAAGAGCATATCGAACATTCATACGGCAAAAAAGGCGCGGACGTTGTAGAAAAGAACTACAAGACAGTTGACGCTGCGTTAGGCGCTGTAGAAGAAGTGAAGTATCCTTCAAGCACAGAAGGCAATCACAAGATGAAAGTGCCTTTTGCTCACGCGAAAGACCCTTTTATCAAAGAAGTGCTTGGAACAGTTTCCTTCCAGAACGGCGATTCGCTGCCTGTCAGTAAAATCCCGGAAGACGGAACATTCCCCACAGCTACAACCCAGTATGAAAAACGCTCGGTTGCGGAACGCGTTCCGATTTGGAATCCCGATGTTTGCACCCAGTGCGGTATTTGTACAGTTGTCTGCCCGCACGCCTGTATCCGCATGAAAAATCTTACAGCCGATCAGGTTGCGAAAGCGCCTAAAGGTTTCCAGACTGCCGAAGTTAAACCCAAAGCTGTTGAAGGCAAAAAAGCTACGCTGGTTATCGCCTGCGAAGACTGCTATGAATGCGGCGCTTGTTTTACAGCGTGCCCGATGTGCAAAGGCGACGGAAGTCCTTCGCCTCTCACTTATAAATCTTACTCTGATGATCCCGAACTCCACGCTGAACAGGCAGCAATTTGGGATTACTTCCTTTGCTTGCCTGAAACTCCGGCGGACGGCGAACTGAGCAATCCTAAAGCGCTCGCTTACAAACGCCCGTTGTTTGAATTCTCAGGCGCTTGCGGCGGATGCGGTGAAACACCCTACATTAAATTGATGTCTCAGCTTTTCGGTGATCGCGCTCTTATCGCAAACGCCACAGGCTGTTCGTCAATCTACGGCGGTAACTTGCCGACAACTCCGTATTGTAAAAACGCCGAAGGAAGAGGCCCTGCATGGTCTAACTCCCTGTTTGAAGACACAGCGGAATTTGCTCTTGGTTTCAGGCTTACAAGCGACAAGCTCGCGATCCACGCCCGCGAAATGGGAGAAAAAGCAAAGAGCGAAGGCATCGCCGCTGCAATCATCGACAAACTGCTTTCCAACAAGCAGGAAAACGAAGCCGCTATCAGTGAACAGCGCAAAAATGTTGATGAGCTTAAAGCCGCGCTTAAGAAGGAAAACAAGCCGACAGCGAAAATGCTGCTCTCTCTTGCAGACCACTTTATAAAGAGATCTGTTTGGGGCTTCGGCGGCGACGGCTGGGCTTACGACATCGGTTTCGGCGGACTGGACCACGTTCTTGCCTCCGGTAAAAACGTCAACCTGCTTTGTATGGATACCGAAGTTTATTCAAACACAGGCGGTCAGATGTCAAAATCAACTCCTGTCGGCGCAATAGCAAAATTCGCCGCTGCCGGAAAAGAAAATACAAAGAAAGACCTCGGCATGATTGCCATGAGTTACGGCTATGTTTATGTCGCCAAAATCTCGTTAGGCGCAAATATGAATCAGGTTATCAAGGCGTTCCGCGAAGCCGAATCCTACGACGGACCGTCTTTGATTATCGCATACTCGCATTGTATTAACCACGGCATCGACATGAGTAAGGGACTTGAGCAGGGCAAAGCGGCAGTTACAAGCGGTCTGTGGCCGCTGTACCGCTACGACCCAAGATTGAAAGATCAGGGCAAAAACCCCTTCCAGCTCGATTCCAAAGAAGCGACAACAGCGATCGAAGATTTTATGTACAAAGAAGTGCGCTTTAAGAGCCTTAAAGCCGCCAATCCTGCGCGCGCCGATATGTTACTCGCAAAAGCTAAGAAACAGGCTGAACGTATTTTCAAAGAATACAAGTATTTATCGGAAAGACCGTTTTAAATTGATTATTTAACCCGGTTGGAAGCCCCCGATCCTTGATTGGGGGCTTTTTTTATTACCAATGGGCTGTTTTTTGTATTATACTTATAAGATGAAGACTATTTTTGTGGTCGATGACAGCGATACAAACCTTTCCATGGCTGAAGCTGCGCTGGACAACAATTATCGGGTTATGACAATGGCTTCCTCCGATAAAATGTTCGCGCTTTTGGAAAAAATGCTTCCGGATCTAATCCTTTTGGATATTGAAATGCCGGGAATGGACGGTTTTGATACGCTCCGCAAATTAAAGTCCGATACGGTATGGTCTAATATTCCCGTAATTTTTTTAACCGGCAGAAACGACCCAATTGTAGAGGTACACGGCTTTGAAATGGGCGCTATAGATTTTGTTACAAAGCCGTTTTCTACTCCCGTGCTTTTAAATCGTATAAAAACCCATCTTGAGATTGACGATATAATCCGCGAAAGGACATCGCAGTTAAACAGGCTTCAAAACAGTATTGTATCAGTTCTCGCGAATATTGTAGAAAGCAGGGATAAGGGTACAGGCGGACATATCGAAAGAACTTCCGCTTATATAAAAATTTTAATCAGTGAAATGAAAAAAAGGGAAGTTTACAAAGACGAGATCGGCGACTGGGATATTGATAAAATAATCTCTTCGGCGCGGATGCACGACCTTGGGAAAATTTCCATTACCGATATTATTGTTAATAAACCGGGAAAACTTACGGACGATGAATATGAAATAATGAAAACTCATGCTCATGAAGGAGAGCGGATAATCGATAAAATTATCGCTCAGACAGGCGAGGGCGAATTTTTGCGTAACGCAAGATTGTTTGCCGGAAGCCATCATGAACGATGGGACGGCAAAGGTTATCCGAACAGGCTTAAAGGAGAAGAGATCCCCTTACAGGGACGTATCATGGCGATTGTAGACGTATACGATGCCCTTGTATCAGAACGACCGTATAAAAAAGCGTTTACAGATGATGAAGCAGTGCAGATCATTATGGAAAATGCCGGAACTCATTATGATCCGAAAATCGCCAAAGTGTTTTTTGAAGCAAGGGATTTATTCAGGGATGTAAGGGCGCAGGTTAATGTTTAGCGGCAATGACAAAGCTCTTGAAAGACAAACTCGTTTGCTTGACACGGTAAATACCGCTGCCACAATTCTGCTTGCAAGGAACGAAAATGTTTCTTTTGAAACAACAATAATAAAAAGTTTTGAGCTTGTCGGACGCTGTTTGGAAGTGGATCGCGTTCAAATTTGGCGTAATGAAACAATCAACGACGAGCGCCATTTTGTTTTACGCTACGAATGGCTCAGCGATTACGGAAAAGGGTGCCGGCAAATTCCTTATGGTCTGCATTTCCCCTACAGTTTGAAAAAAGAATGGGAAAAACAATTTTTACTTGGCAATAATATTAACGCTCCTTTGTCGGAATTGCCGGAATCGGACAGGGATTTTTTAAGTTATTACGAAATGAAATCCATCGTTATTATCCCCATGTTTCTGGAAGGCGATTTTTGGGGGCTTTTCAGCATTGATGACTGCCAGCGCGAACGCACTTTCATCAGCGAAGAAATCAACATTTTAACTTCCGCCGGTCTTATGATGTGTACCGCCGTTAACCGCAATCTTCAAACGATTAAAATGCGCGAAGCCGATGAGCGCACTCAGATTATGATCGACGCGGCTCCCTTCTGCACAATTTTTTGGGATAAAGACCTTTCATTAATCGACTGTAATTACGAAGCTGTTAAAATGTTTGACATGATCGATAAGCAGGAGTTTATCGATAACTTTGTGCAGTTGTCTCCTGAATTGCAGCCTGACGGAATTCCATCGGGAGAAAAAGGGCAGGCTTTAGTCGGCAAAGCGCTGGAAGAAGGTTACAGCCGCTTTGAATGGATGCATCAAAAATTGAACGGAGAGCAGATCCCGACAGAAATTATTTGTATCCGTGTAAAATATAAAGGTGAATTTACTGTTACGGAATATATACGCGATCTGCGCGAGCAAAAAGCGATGATAGCGGAAATGCGCAAGGCGGAAATAGCCGAAGAAAGCAGCAAAGCAAAGAGCGAGTTCCTCGCGAAAATGAGCCATGAAATCAGAACGCCGATGAACGCGATTTTGGGAATAACTGAAATTCAGCTTCAGGATGATATGCTGCCGCAGGTTACAAAAGAGGCTCTTGAAAGAATTTACAATTCCGCGGATCTTCTGCTCGGCATTATAAACGATATACTCGACCTTTCAAAAATTGAAGCCGGAAAACTGGAATTAATGCTCGCTCAATATGATATCGCAAGCTTGATTCACGATACTGTTCAATTAAACATGATGCGCTACGAAAGTAAGCCCATCGAATTTAAACTTAGCGTTGATGAAAATGTTCCCGTTATGCTGACAGGAGACGAGCTTCGCATTAAACAGATTTTGAATAACATTCTTTCTAATGCGTTTAAATATACGCACGAAGGCATGATAGGCCTTAAGGTTTATTCACGGAACAATGATTCAGGCGCGGACAACAATGTAACTCTTGTTTTCCGCATCAGCGATACCGGGCAGGGTATGACAGCCGATCAGGTTAAAAAACTGGGAAGCGAATACGCGCGTTTTAATATGGAAGCAAACCGGAAAACCGAAGGAACCGGACTTGGAATGAACATTACCCGCAACCTTTTGCGGATGATGAACGGGCAAATTGAAATTGAAAGCACACCCGGAGTGGGTTCTGTATTTACAATATATCTGCCGCAAAAATGCGTTGATTGCGAGCCGATCGGCAGGGATATAGCAGATAACCTGATGCAGCTAAATGCCGCCAACGCGCTTAAGATTAAAACAGTGCAGATAAAGCGCGAGTTTATGCCGTACGGACGCGTTTTAATCGTTGATGATGTGGAAACAAATCTGTATGTCGCTAAAGGTCTTATGGCGCCGTACGGTCTTTCAATTGATACCGCAATAAGCGGTTTTGAAACAATCGAAAAAATAAGGGAAGGCGCCGAATACGATATAATCTTTATGGATCACATGATGCCGAAAATGGACGGCATTGAAGCTACAAAAATTATCCGCAGTCTTGGTTATACAAAACCGGTTGTCGCGTTAACAGCAAACGCTCTTACGGGGCAGGCGGAAATGTTTATTAAAAGCGGTTTTGACGAATTTATTTCCAAGCCGATTGATATAAGGCAGCTGAATATGACTCTTAACAGGATGGTTCGCGATAAATATCCTTCCGAAATTGTGGAAGCCGCGCGCAAACAAAAGGAAAATCTTGTTAACGGGATAAATCAACAGGCTGTTGAGCCGCAATTAGCGGAATTTTTTATCCGTGATGCGAAGAAAGCCGCGGCTGTAATGGAAGCGATTTTCATTAACAAGTGCCGCAGGTCGGATGATCTTTCCATGCTTGTTATTAATATTCACGCCATGAAGAGCGCTCTTGCGAATGTAGGCGAAAAAGATCTTTCCGAAGAAGCGTCGAAGCTTGAGCATGCCGGACGCGAAAAAGATATTAAAATTATTTTAACGGAGCTTCCCGCTTTTTTAGAATCGCTATACGGCGTAATTTACAGATTTGAAACTAAAATACAGGAAAAAGAAAAAAGCAGCGAAGGAGATTTTTCTTTATTAAAAGGAAAACTTCTTGAAATACGCGACGCGTGTTCTATTTACAACAAAAAGGCAGCCAAAGATACTTTAAGCCGGCTTAAGGAAAACTCCTGGCCTGAAGCTGTTAAAGAACATCTGGATATTTTATCAGGGTTTTTAATTCACAGTGAATTTGATGAAGCTGTAAAGGCGATCGAAGACTACACAAATCAGATATAATTGCGCCCGCCCGCGTTTACCACCGCAAGAACATACCTGTCCATTAATATTTCTTCCATTACAGAAACGGGAGATCGCAAAAGCATATCGTACTCAGCGGTAAGCGCAAGACATTTTTCAACAGCTTCGGCACTGTAACGGCGGGAAGCTGCCGCGTAATCGTCTCTTGCCTTCGGCGACGAAAGACCTATTTTTTTTAACTCAAAATTATTACCTGCGTTTCCGGATTCCTGCAAAGATAAATAATCGTTTAGTTTTCTGAAGCACCATGCAAGCCCTGCTAAAATTCCCTGCGCTTTTTCTTTTGCCGCTAACATAACGGAAAGCGACTCAAGCGCTTTTGAAAGATCTCCTGCCGCGATGCGCGAAAAAAGCGTAAAGGCCGATTCTTCTCTGTTATGCGAAAGCCATTTATCGATATCTTCAGCCTTAACAGGCTTGTCTTTGGGCAGAAACATAATCAAGCGCGAACATTCTCTTCTAAGCGCTTCTGTGTTGTTCTCTACCAGTTCAAGAATAGCGGCGGCGCAGTCATTGCCGATGGAATATCCTTCGCGCCTGAAAAACGACATAACCCATTCATTTTTTTCTCTTTCAATCATTTCGTAAAAAACCTGACGGTTCGCGTTAGGGACGCAGTCGTCAAGCCCTGAAACAAGGCGGATTTCATCTGAGAGAAAAATAAGACGAACGCCGCTTTCCAGATTTTTTACGCAGGAAACAAGCAGTTCTGTTTCATCCTTTTTTTTAATAAGTTCCGCGTTTTTAATAATAATAATACGCGCTTCGGCGAAAAGACTGTGATTTTGAATTGAATCGGCAATCACGCTTACAGATGTCTCGCCTGCGTAAAATACCGAGGTTTCGGATGAAGGGAATTTTTTCTTAATGGAATCAACAGCGTCCTGCTTCTTGCCGAGTTCAGGTCCGAGAAAGATATAAGAATTCGCCGCGCCGCCTTCCATGTTAGTATGAGCGGATTATGCTGAACAGCCTGCCGAGAATTTTTACATCTTGGCTATAGATAGGTTTATACGCCGGATTTTCAGCCTGCAGTTTAATCCTGGAGCTTTCTTTATAAAAGCGTTTCAATGTTACAGCTTCATCTATTACCGCTACGGCAATTTCACCGTTGCGGACAGTATTCATCTTTTCGATTATCGCGGTGTCGCCCTGCAGAATTCCGGCTCCCGACATTGAATCGCCTTTAACTTTTAAAGCGAAATATTTTTTACTTTTTTTCAGCATGGAGCGGTGAAGTAATATATTTCCGTCAAAGTTTTCTTCGGCAAGAATCGGAACGCCGGCGGCTACAGTTCCAAGAATAGGTATTTCCATTAAATCCGCGTCTTCCGGTCTTAAATGGGTAAGTCCCATTGTTCTCGGACGTTTGTCTGCTTGTTTTAAATGTCCTTTTTTCTTAAGAGCGGTTATATGATCATGCGCGCCCTTAACAGAAATTTCAAAATGATCCGCGATCTCTCTGATTGTGGGCGGATACGACTGCTTTTTAATGTAGTTTGCGATGAAGGTGAGGACTTGTTTTTGGCGATCTGTCAGCTCTTTCATAAACTATTCCTTATTACCTGATGTTAATATATTGTACTTTCTCAGTTTGGCATGAAGGTTGCTCGGATAGATTCCGATTGCCTCGGCCGTTCTGGAAATTATACCATTATTTTTTAAAAGATGGAACTCCAAAAAGTATTTTTCAAAGCTGTCTTTTGCGTCATTGTAATTTTGATTAAATATGCCTTTTGGCATGTTTTCTTCGGGTGTCTTATTGTTTTCGTTGTTTTTATTTGCTGGTTTTTTTTCTTTTTTATGAAGCAGCTTTTCAAGTTCTTCGCCGTTAAGCGTGTCTCCGGTATGCATTACCGCGATTCTTTCCGCCAAATTCTTTAATTCGCGCACATTTCCCGGCCAGTCATGAGACGCTAGAAGTTCCAGCGCGTCAGCTTCAATAATAATTTCTTTTTCCATTGCGCTTAAAAAATAACACAAAAGGTGCTGAACATCCTCAGATCTTTCGCGCAGCGCGGGAGCGTGGATGGGAATTACATTCAGCCTGAAAAAAAGATCCTGCCTGAACCGCCCTTCCTTGCATGCTTTTTCCAAATCCTGATTTGTCGCGGCGATGATCCGGACATCTGTCTCGATTGTTTTTTCGCCGCCTACGCGCTCAATTTTTTGTTCCTGAATAACCCTCAGCACTTTTGCCTGAGCGGATAAGCTCATGTCGCCGATTTCGTCCAGAAAAAGCGTTCCGCCGTGCGCCAGCTCGAAGCGTCCTTTGCGCGTTGAAACCGCGTCTGTAAAAGCGCCTTTTTCGTGTCCGAACAATTCGCTTTCGATCAAAGTTTCCGGAATTGCCGCGCAATTAACATCGATAAAGGGATTATCAGAGCGCGACGAACAAAGATGGATTGCCCTTGCGATTACTTCTTTCCCCGCGCCGTTTTCGCCTGTGATTAAAATCCTCGCGTCACTGCCTGCCGCCTGTTTTACATTTTCGCGGATATTTCTGATGGCAGCGCTTGTGCCGATAATATTTTCGCAGGAAAAGTTGCTTAGTTTTTTTAAGGTTTTATTTTCTTCGCGCAGATTTTTTATGGCAAGCGCATTTCTGCATACTGTAAGAACTTTATCGAGCGACAGAGGTTTTTCCAGAAAATCAAAAGCGCCGAGTTTAACGGCGCGTACCGCCATATCGATATTCGCGTGGCCGGAAATCATTATAATTTCCGTTAGGGGCCATCCGCTTCGTATTTTTTCCAGCGCTTCGATACCGCCGAGTTTCGGCAAAAGAACATCTAAAAAGATTAAATCGACAGTTTCGCGTTTAAGCGTTTCCATGCCGGCAAGCGCGTCTTCACATGTAAAGACCTTGTACTTTTCGTCTTCAAGGATGGAACATAAAGCGGATCTTATACCGGGTTCATCGTCTATTATTAAAATTGCTGGCATTATGTCTCTTCCGTTAGCGGCAAATCAATGTAGAAGGTTGTGCCGATACCGTCTGCCGAATCAAACCATATAGCGCCGCCGTGATCCGCGACGATCCGTTCAACAATGGGAAGCCCGAGCCCTGTGCCTGAATCTTTTGTTGTAAAATACGGAGTAAAAATGAGAGGGCTATCCGCGCTGCTTATCCCCTTGCCTGAATCCTTGACGCTAATCCTACAATAACAAACCTCGCGTTTTTTGACAATATCCGAGCGCAGCTCAATCGCGCCTTCGCCGTTCATGGCGTCTATGGAGTTTATCACAAGATTTGTAAGAATCTGAGAAAGACGATTCTTGTCGATTTTCACATTGATATCAGTCTGCACATGTTCAATATCAAACTTTACTTTCGGATAAGAACTTGAATACGCGCTAATCACTTCTACCACCGGTTCGCATAATGTGGTCGCGGTTTTAGACGGTTCCATAGGTTTAGATAATGTTCTGAATTCATTGAGAAGGATGGAAAGTCCCTCGGTTTCCTTAATAATCGCCATCATGGAACTTTCAAGAATCTCTCCGATATGCTCAGGATCATTTTGCCATCTTCTAAGCGCCCGCTCCGCCGAAAGTTTTATCGGGGTCAGAGGATTTTTTATCTCGTGCGCAAGCTGCTGCGCCATGTTTTGCCAAATTGATATTTTTTCGCTTCTTACAAGCGCTTCGCGTGATTTTTCCAGATCCTGTACCATTGAGTTGAAGGATCGTATAAGGATGCCAAGTTCGTCGCTGCGGCGCGACAGGATTTGAATGGAAAAATCTCCTTCCGCGACGCGCTGGGTTGCTTCCGTTAATTCAACAATTGGATGGGTAATCCGCCGCGTAAACGAAATTGCGATAATTGCCGTCATTAAAAGAGTTGGGAGAAAAAATACGGCGCAAAAATAAAATAAAAGAGGGCGTATATTTTTTCTGAGCAGGTTTACTGTTTCAAACCGATCTGTCATTTTATTCAAAGCGGCTCTGCCTGTGTCAAAACCGGTTCCAAGATTGTAATTTATCAGACGCGCGGAAGTTTGCGATATTCTTTGCACATAACGGATAGTTCCCGTGTCGCGCGGCGTTTCTCTTATTAAAAAACCGTTTTCCGCGGAGGGAAGATACGAAAGCCTGTATTCATCACCGCCTGTAAAAGAAGTTTCTTCCCAGCTGCCCTGCGTTAACCTGAAAGTTTGAACGCTCGATATATCCTGCGGAAGCTTTCCGTTTGAACGCTCAATTGAAGAAAAATCAGTATATTTTAGAATATTTTCGTAACGCTCAAGGTGAAGCGAGTAGTTATCCGCTATAAAACTGTTTGCCGCTCTTGTAGCCGCGTTTGAGTCTACGCTGTGCCAAAAACGGATAATTTCATTCAGCGCTGTGCTGGACATCAGCGTTATCGGCGCGATTGAAAATACCACTATAACGGCGAAATAAGCCAAAAGCATCGCGTTAAATTTGCTGCCTGGGCGCTTGAAAATAAAGTCCATCAGCAGATTTAAAACAGAAATTCCAAGAATAATAATTAATACAACAGGAATTGTAAAAAATACAATTAAATCCAGAGTGCCCGGCATCTCGCCGTTCTGCAGAGTCTCTTTAAAAAAATTTCTAGAAAAAAGAACAGTTAGAAGACAAAGTAATGAATATATAGGTATTAATATTCTAACGCTTAGAAATGAATATTCAGGGCGCACTTTTATTTTTTGCACAAAACTTACTCTTCCTCGAATTTTGATTCAAAGAGTTTAACGATTGTTTCTACCGCGGATTCTTCGTCTTCTCCGTCAGCTATTATTCTGATTTCTGTGCCGTAAGCGGCGCCCAGGGTAATAATACCCATTATAGATTTAGCGTTAATCCGATCTGATCCTTTCTGAAAATAGATATTAGATGTGAAATTTTTTGTTGTCTGAACAAGCAGCGCGGAAGGGCGGGCGTGAATGCCGGCCCTGTTTGTTACTTTAACGGTTTTCTCAAACACTTTCTAAGCTTCCTTTAAATTATATCTTCGTGGCCGAAGAAAACAGACCTTGCGGCGTCGCTTTCGATCCACTTTAAAATATTTTTGTTGAATTCTCTCGCGGCATGGTATCCCATCGATTTCAGGCGCTCGTTCATTGCCGCCGTCTCGATGATAATCGGGATATTGCGCCCCGGTTTTACCGGTATAGTCAGCTTGGGAATATTTACGCCTAATAGCTCGACTGTATGATCCTCAGCGCCGAGTCTGTCGTAATTCTTGCTTGAATCCCATTCTTCCAAATCAACCAAAAGCTGAATTTCCTTGCGGTCTCTGATCGCTCTTACTCCGAAAAGGTGGGTTATATTAATAATTCCGGGACCGCGGATTTCCATGTGGTGTCCGATAATTTTATTAGCGCCCGCGCCCATCAATGTATTTCCGTTGATGCAGTTAATTTCTACAACATCGTCAGCTACAAGGCGGTGTCCTCTGTGAATCAGCTCCAATGCGGTTTCGCTCTTTCCTACGCCTGAATCGCCCTGAATCAAAATACCCAGACCGTAAACTTCAACAAGTACGCCGTGTACAACCTGGCGCGGAGAGAAAATTCTTGACAGGATGCGCATAATTCTCGAGGAAAAATCCGCTGATCCAAGGTCGGTCTGAAGGATGGGGCATTGCGCGTTTTCGGCGATTTCAAAAAATTCCCTGTGCGGACTGAGGTTATGAGTAAAAATACAGCAAGGCATGTGATAGTTGAACATTTCCCTGATTGAATCGGTTCTGCCGTCGTTTTCGAGCTGTCTTAAAAACGCCACTTCTCCGCGTCCGAAAAGTTGAATCCTTTGAAACGCGAAATCTTCAAAAAAGCCCATTATTGCGCCCATCGGCCGGTTCAGATCCGGAATGTCGATTGGCCTTCCAAGACCTTTCCTGCCGCCGATACAGCGCAAATTCAAGGAATTGTGCTCCTTGAGATCGAGGTCTATAAGATCAAGCACTGTAAAGACTCTGTCGGCCATATTTTAAGTCTACTGTATATTTGTTTACCATGCAATGACAGAGGGCTTAACACGGCGGGNAAATTGACTTTTTTATTAACATGAAATATTATTATAGTAGATTTTGTGATTTTTTCAGGGGGTTTGTAATTTAATGAAAAAAACAGCCGGATTATTACTTTTAGTGATGATACTTATTATTTCCGTTCCCGCTTCGGCCTCGGAACGCGATGAATTCTTCTCCATGGACGGAAAGAAATTCTGGAGCATTGGGCTCAATATAGGTACTTCATTCGCTACCCCTCTTTTGATTGTCAATCTAAACGCGACCATAGCTCCGCTGCCGTACTCATTCTTTGAACTTGGGATCGAATTTGGAACCATTAACGGGATGGCGGGTGAAAATGTGAATATTCGCAATGTTGAATATTCATCAACCTATGTATACGCCCGTTTTAACGTCTTTCTGCCATTCGGCAACAGGGATTATGATTCTTACGGCAAGCCGAGGGAAAGCGGCGGATGGTATATCGGGTTAGGACTTGGTTATATGACAGCTGAATACGCTTTTATTCAGAGCGTCACAGAACGAACCTCCGCGACTGTTACTACCCCAACCTTTGACGCGGCAACCGGCTTTTACATCGGCAAAGGTCATATTTTATTTAAAGCAGGATACGCGGGGCGTACAACGATGGACTTGAAAAATTTAATAGGCGTTAATCACCGCCTGCTTCTGGGCGTAGTTTACCGTATTTATTAAGGAGAGCAAAAATGAAAAAATATATTTTAATAATCGTTTCTGTTTCCGCGTTTTTTTTGCTCAATACTTGCGCGCTTGAAATCGCCAATGTTATCGGGCCGGACGGCGGATATGTGTTTTACGACAAGGGAAGTTATAATTACGGATGGCGTTACATACAATGTTCTTCTTATGACTTTGGAGATGTTGGAAGTTTAACAGACGGTAATGTAGAAAGCGTTAAGGCCGCGTTAAAATTATGCAGCGATAATATCGCTGAATGGCATAAATTCGGATGGGAATTGCCGACTGAAGCGCATTTGAAAAAAATGCTGGAATGTTTTTCTTACGGATTAACAAGATTCTCTGACGCTTATTATTATTTTGCTGTTAATAAATTGTACGACGCGGGACGCTGGTGGGTTTGCACAGTAGACGGCAGCGTAAAAAACAGAGGAAATTATTGTTCTAATTGCGGTGAAGAAGCGCCTTTGCCTGCCGCGTGGATAGTAGACGAAGATGATCCTCCCGATCCTAATAATCTTACAGATCCCGCAAATCCTGATAATTGGGAAGTAGTTATTTTCCACAAGAATTTTTCTGAAGCCGCAAACGGCGTTGTCGAAAGAGTTTACACGCTTCCGGAAGGCGCTGTAGCAAGGGTGCGCGCAATCAGAAGATTCTAGTTTCCATGTGAGGTTTTTACAGTGAAGATAAAACTGATATATATTTTGATAGCTCTATTTCTGATCTTTAGTTCATGTCAGCATATAGACACGCTTGCGCAGTCAGCGGCTAATGCCGAAATTATCGATCGCGGCACCGCGAATGTAATCAGCATATCGGCGAGAGCTTTCGGTTCTGCCGCTGAAAACGCGACGCCTGAGCAGGAATATTATATCGGCAGAGCGGTAGCCGCCAATATTCTTTCAAGGTATCCGCTTTTAGAAGGGAATAGGGAATTTGTAGCCTATCTTAACCTCATTTGTCAGGCAATTGTTTTAAATTCTCCGCAGCCCATAATGTTCAGCGGTTACCATGTCGCGATACTTGATACCGAAGAAATTAACGCTTTTGCCACATCGGGCGGGCATGTATTTGTAACGCTCGGTCTTCTTAATATTACGGAAAATGAAGACGCTCTTGCAGGCGTCATTGCCCATGAAGTTGCGCACATCCAGCTGCGGCACGGCATTAAATCCATCAAGTCAAGCAAAATGACAGAAGCTTTACTTGTAACCGCGACCGCGACTCTTGAAAACGCGATGGGAGTTGATTCTCTGGAGATGAGCGATATTTTTAATGAATCCGTCGGTGAAATAATGCAGACTATGGTTAACTCCGGTTATTCAAAAGAACAGGAATATGAAGCGGATATCGCGGCAATGTATTTGATGGGCGCCGCCGGTTATGAACCTTCTGCTTACATTAATATGCTTAACGAATTGAAAGCCGTTTATAAACATGGTCCAGGATTCGGCAGAACTCATCCTGCTCCCAGACAGCGCATTTATTTCGCGGAAAAAGTTCTTAGCAGGTTCAATATAGAGGATACAACAATGGAAAGGCAGGAGCGTTTCAGCGAAGCGTTAAAAACAATGGTCGCCAATGCCCGTTAGAGCGCGGGCGATTCCGCGTATCTCGACAAACCCCCTTTTTTCCTGTATTGTACAGTTAAAGTCTCAATTGTTTGGAGTTTACCATGAGAGTATACAACTTCTCCCCGGGGCCTTCAGTTTTGCCCTTGCCGGTTCTTGAAAAAGCCGCAGCAGAAATGACTGATACTAACGGCACAGGCCAGTCTGTAATGGAAATGAGCCATCGTTCAAAGGATTACAAACCTATTATCGAAAAGACAGAATCCCTGCTCAGGGAACTTATGGGTATTCCGTCAAATTATAAAGTTCTCTTTTTGCAAGGCGGCGCTTCGCTTCAATTTTCTATGATCCCGCTTAATCTTGCAGCCGGAGACGCTCCCGGTATCGGTAAGAAAGCAAGTTATATCGATACCGGCATTTGGGCTGATAAAGCCGCGAAGGAAGCAGCGAAATACGCCGCTGTGGATGTAAAAGCCAGCTCTAAAGATAAGGCGTACACCTACATTCCTGCAGCTCCCGCTCCGTCGCCGGGTGACGCTTATTATCATATAACCTTAAACAATACGATTGTCGGCACAAAGTGGGATAAGATCCCCGATACAGGGTCTGTGCCGCTGGTTTCCGATATTTCAAGCTGCATCCTTTCCGAGCCTCTTGATGTAAGCAAGTTCGGTCTTCTCTACGCAGGCGCTCAGAAAAATCTTGGGCCTGCGGGCACTACCGTTGTTATTATCCGCGAAGATTTAATCGGTCATGCTCCGGCGTGGACGCCTGCGATGCTCCGCTATGATATCCATGCCGCCGAAGGCTCGATGTTTAATACGCCGCCTTGCTACGGCATCTACATGATCGGTCTAGTGCTGGAGTGGGTAAAAAATCTCGGCGGCGTTGACGCTGTCACAAAACTTAACCGTGAAAAAGCGGAACTTTTCTACAGCTACCTTGATTCTTCGCGTATGTTCTATTCACCCGTAGAAAAGCCGTTCCGCAGTTTAATGAATATTCCCTTTGTTACAATGGCGGATGATGACGCGAAAAAAACCGAGCAGGAAACGCGCTTTGTAAAAGAAGCCGCCGCACAAGGGCTTATTAATCTTGCGGGTCACAGGCTTGTAGGCGGAATGAGGGCGAGCATTTATAACGCCATGCCGATTGAAGGCGTAAAAACGCTGATAGATTTTATGAAAAAATTTGAAGGTAAAAAATAAAGGGTTAAATTATGTTTCGAATTCAAACATTGAATAAAATATCTCCTTTGGGATTGGATCTTTTCCCAAAGGATAAGTACGAAGTTGCAAGCGATATTTCCAACCCGGACGCGATTTTAGTCCGCAGCGCGGAAATGAACGATATGGAAATTCCTTCCAGCGTGGTTGCGATTGCAAGAGCCGGAGCGGGTTATAATAACATTCCGGTTCAGCGCTGCAGCGATTCAGGCGTTGTGGTATTTAACACTCCCGGCGCGAACGCGAATGCCGTTAAAGAGCTAACCCTTGCCGCGATGCTGCTGTCTTCGCGCAATATATTGGGTGGCGTTAACTGGACTGCTTCGGTTGCCGACAAGAGCGACGTCGCGGAACTTGTAGAAAAAGAGAAATCCAAATTTACGGGGCCTGAGATTAAAGGGAAGACGCTTGGAGTTGTCGGGCTTGGCGCGATCGGCGTAATGGTTGCCAATGACGCGGTTTCCCTGGGGATGGATGTAATCGGCTATGACCCGTATATTTCTGTTGACGCGGCATGGAACCTTTCACGCGAAGTTGTCCGCGCTGATACTCTGGAAAGCCTGCTTTCAAAATCGGATTACATCACATTGCATCTGCCGCTCGGCGACGCTACAAAAGGTCTTTTAAACGCTGAAAAATTTAACGTGGTTAAAAAAGAAGCGCGCATAATTAACTTTTCGCGTAATGCTCTTGTAAATGACGCAGATATAATTCAAGCGCTGGAATCAGGAAAAATAAGCGCGTATGTTACCGACTTCCCGACTAAAGAACTTTTAGCCTGCAAGAAAGTAATCGGCATCCCTCATCTTGGAGCGTCAACGCCGGAAGCCGAAGACAACTGCGCTGTAATGGCGGTTAAACAGATAATGGAATGCCTTGAAAACGGGTCTATCCGCAATTCTGTAAATCTTCCGCGCTGCAAATGCGAACAGCAAACCCCGTACAGATTGATTGTAATTAATAAAAACATACCTAACATGGTAGGGCAGATTACAACCAATCTTGCAAGCGCGAATATTAATATTCTGGATTTGATTAATCATCACCGCGATGATTACGGTTATAACATTATTGATACAGAACAGAAAATTCCGGCTCCTGTGCTTGATCAGATTCGCAAAGTTAACGGAATAATCAGGGTTCGGTCGATTGAAAGGTAAGTCCGTTTGGAATGGGGTTTTCGTAAAACTAAAATAAAATACGTAATACCCCTGTTTACAGGGGTATTTTGTTCTCTCCTTTTGTGCGCCTTTATCGGCAATCATTCCGGTTATTTTAAAAGACCTACCCCTGTTGTTTATATCGAAATTGAAAAAGACGATCTTTCCACTCTGTTCGCGCCCTCTGAAATAATACCCGATCCTGTTCTGGAATATTACCGCAAGCCGGATTATAAAGACTGGGTTATAAACTTTTTTACAGACGTTTGTTCAAACAGGGATATCGCTTATGCAATTTTAAACTGTTCGGATGAATTTAACATTCCTCCCGCGCTCGCGTTTGCGCTGTGCTGGGAAGAAAGCAGATTTAATCCAAGCGCCGTAAACAGAAAAAACCGCAACGGAAGCATAGACCGCGGCCTATTTCAGTTAAACAATCATTCTTTTCCGCATCTGGAAATATCAGTTTATTATAATATTAATTCAAACGCCCGCTACGGAATCAGCCATTTACGCCAATGCTTAAACTCAGGCGGCACAGAAATTTCCGCTCTTGCGATGTACAATGCCGGGGCCGGCAGAATAAAATCGACAGGAGCGCCCGAAGTAACCCTCAATTACGTCAGCCGCATTTTAGAAAACCGCAGAAAGATAGAAAGCCGCTTTCATTCACGCCTGATCCGCGAAGAAGAGTTCCGCATGACCCTTAAGGAATTAATGGAGAGGAATTAGGTTTACCTTTAAATCTGCCGTTTTAGATAATTTCTTTGTATCTCTAATAGCCTACAGTTTGCAAGGTATCCTAGACAGTTACAATAACCGTTATCTCCTCTGCGCTGCCGTTATTATAAATAAATAACTTTTGCTCTTCTTTGTTGTATTCCCATTTTAATGTTGTTTCAACTTTTACGGATTCGCCGAAAATGTACGCAGGCAGGTAAATAATTGTAGGCGCTTTTATGCTGTTATCAGGTATGAAGGTGAGGGTGAATTTTTTATGTTTTCCGTTCCAGTTAAAAGAAAGGAGTTTGCCTGATGTTGCCATGGGGTAGGGGCGTTTCCAGCCGGCTTGGGCGCGTTCTTTTCCTTCTGAAAAGATCGATAAATCTTCGTCGTTCCAAAAGTCGCCGTGTTCGTTTGTGTTGCTTGCGGAATAATTCCAAATTGTTGAATGAAGAAGGTTTTTGTCTATTGCGTCGTAGTACATTGATAACGCCGTTTCATGCAGTTTGTAATTGCATTTTTTAAATCCGCTTTTTTTATTTAAATCGAAGGCAAGACCGAACTCGCCGAGAAGGCATGGTATATTTTCCATTTTTTTTCTGGTGTGTTCGATTGCCTGCGAAAGACATTTTGTAAAATATTCAACCGAATTCTTTCTTCCAAAGATCAATTTTACTTCTTCTGTGTCCACTGTAAACCATGTTCTGAAACTTTTTGTAAAAAGAGAAAAACCGTCGTACCAATGAAATGCGTTTACTACGTAACCGCCGTTTACTACGTAACCGCCGTTTGCGGTATTAGCGTTGTCACTTTTTTTCCACGATGGATGAGATTCTTCTCTCCTGCAATTGGGTAAACCTTCGATAAAGAAAAATGTCTTTTCATCGGCCTGTTTCATCGCGTCTGTATATTTAATAATAAAAGGTTTTAAAAAGTCATCCGCGAAATTTACGGGGCGTCCCTGATAATGGCTGAAATAGTTTTCGTTCAGTAACCTCGGCGCGCCGCCTTCGTCACGCCAGACGCCTGAAAGTTTCCACGGGCAGGAATACCCGTCTTTAAAAAGCGAAACGCCGCGGGGATTAAATATCTCATAACGCGTGACGGTTTTACCGGCGGAGATAAGACTATAAACGGGAACTTTTTGCGTAAACCCGGAAGCGGCGCAGATTGCCTGCCATGGGCTTGGACATGGCTGTGTCGGAATTAACGGGTTTTCGGATCGCAAAAGATTTTTATGTCCGACAAAACCAAAATGAGGTTCGTTCATCGAACCCCAGCCCGCAATTGCCCCAAGATTTTTCAATCGGCGCTGCGCGTGTTTAAGAGCGGCAATGTATCTGTTCTGCAGCCATTGCTGAATATTTTCACCTTCAATATTTAAATCCGGAGCATAGGTTAGTCCGGCGAAAAACAGGCTGAACATTGTCGCTGTAATGTAACGGTTATAATTGCTGGGCCAGATCATTTTTGCGTAAGGTTTCTCGTAACGCTGTTTTGTGACAGCCGCGCCGCATAGATCGCCGTTATCAAGATTCATTCCAAGTTTTTCCATCGTCCAGGAAGGCGCGCCGTCTCCGCCTGTCCATCGGCTCCAAACATCCTGGTGAGGATCCATAAAAACGGAGATGCCTTCTTTTTCCGCCGCCTGCAAGATTTTGCGAAGATATGCCAAATACGCTTCATCGTAAATTCCGGGACCGTCATGTTCAATCGCTTCCCATGTGATGATTAGCCGCAGAAATGTCATCCCCGCGTTTCTCAGACGCTGAAAATGGCTTTGCGCTTCTTCTGCCGGGAAAGGCCTTCCGATGAAGGAAACATTTTTAGCATCCAGCGAGTCACCCCCAATGGGGATCTTGGAGTCTCCTCCAAGGTTCACTCCGCGCAGGATTAATGTTCTTCCTTCATCATCCAGTATTAAATTGTTATTTATACGCATTTGTGCGTTTCTCTTCGATAACTGCGCGTTTCTTTAAACGCGGATTACTCTGATAATATTTCCAGAACTTCCTCTGGTGTTGCCGCTTTCAGGATTTCATCGCGTTTATCGCCGCTTTTAAACAGAAGACTGACTTCGGCAAGGAACTGCAGATGAGGTCCTGTTTTCTCCACCGGAGAAAGAGTCATAATAAAAATTCTGCATGGCTGTTGATCCAGAGAATCAAAATCGACTGGTTTTTCCGAAATACCTATACAGGCAACTAAATCTTCGGTAGCTGCGCATTTTCCGTGCGGAATGGCAATCCCGTGCTTCATTCCAGTGGACATTTTTTCCTCCCTGTCCATAACTGCGGTTAACGCGGCTTCCCTGTCCTGTATTTTTCCTGTTCTGACAAGAATATCAAGTAATTCATTGATAATCTCTTTTTTCGTGGCGCCTTTCAGGTTAAGGTCAATAGTATCTGTTGTTATCACTGTTTTTAGATTCATAGGATAACTATACCATACCTTTGGTTAAAATTCAATTAATTGCAATGTGGAAAACCTGTGGAAAACAGGCGTTCACAGGTAATAAAAAAGACTTCATCAATAGACGAAGTCTTTCTTGATTCCTTAATTTGAGCCGCGCGGGATTCGAACACGCGACCACCGCCTTAAAAGGGCGATGCTCTACCGACTGAGCTAGCGGCCCATATTCTTCTATAATAAATATATTAAAAAAGAAAATGTTTCAAGGGGGTGTTTATACCGCTTTTCGCAGTTTTAACTCGTTCTCTTTGAGTTCTATTTGTTCCTTGATTTTCGCAAGTTCATTCAGCAGGGTGCTGCATTCGGTTGATTCACGGCTGAGTGATGGCTGATCCCGCTCTGTAAAAGCGATATAAGCTTCGTTACCAAGGCGGGTCAGGCATTTTTGAGCCTGGTTTTCAAGCTGTTTGATGTCCCACATCAATAAGCCCCTTTCCCCAAGATCCTGAGCTTTGGCGCCGGCTTTCATGGCTAAGTCTTTTGATGCGGCCCAGCCTTGTTCCAACAGGTCCTTCATTCTTTCGCTGAATGTCATCTTTCTCTCCTTATTTTCTTTTTATTCCCAGAATGGTAAGATCGTCGTACTGTTCGTCTTCCCTAATATGAGTATAATACATATACGCAGGATTTTCAGGATATTCTCTCGTATGTGAGCAATAACGCCTATACTGTAAAAAATGGCTTTTTAAGAATTCATCAACCTTTTTATCTACCAATACCCGCGCGTCTTCGCCTGCGTCCGCCGGTTTGTAACAGCGGAACATTTTTTCCACCGATACCATCGCCATAATTACATTTTCTCCGGTGCCCTCGCAGGATGAAAAATCAAATTGAAGTTCGATTTCTCCTTCCGGATTGTGGAATTTTCGCAGAGTATAAATTTCACGCGCCATTACCGCGTTTATTATCGCTTCAACGCGTTCGGGGCTCATCTCTTCGTCGGCCTGTCCGCAAAGATGGTTTTCGTGCGGTGTGTCGTTCTGGCCTTCGGTGCAGAGTATTTCTTTAAATTTGCCGTCCCGGAATTTTCTTTTCGCTTCTTCAATACCGTCAGTGTACAGAAGAAGGATATCGCCCTTATCTATCGTTATGGTGTTAACTTTATAACCGCCTGTTGATTCAATCATAAAGTTGGGAAGCACGCCTGTCGCCGGAGTCTGCGGCAGGGTGATGGTTTTTTTCTTTCCTTCCTTCTGGCTGTATAAATGAATGATGTTGTCGCCGGCGTTGCAGAAACGGACAACTCCTGTCTGCGAATCAAACAGGCAGAGCGTGAACGCCGCAAATCTGCCTTTAAAGCCGAGCGCTTCGATAAAATCGTTTATCTGATAAACAACTTCTTCTATATGCATTCCTTTTGCGTTTGGTTTCCATTGTTTAAAATAGTTAAGGAACATCGTCGCTACCTGAATCATGATGAGGGCTGCCGGAATTCCTTTGCCGGCAACGTCGCACTTGATAATGGCGTAGTAACGGCCGTCTAGGTCTTGGTAATCAAAGTAGTCCCCCGATACGCCCTTTGCGCCTTCGTAATAGCCGAAGAAATCGAGGTTCGGCGTATGTTTCGATCCGTTACTCTGCTTGTTGCCGCTTGAGTCCATTTCCAGCGGGATAAATTTTTTCTGTATTTCTTTACCGATATTTAAGTCGGACGCGGCAAGAGCGGCTTTTACAAGGCCGTGGGTCATGTCGTTTATTGTGTTTCCAAGAATAGCGATCTCGTCCTTTGTGTTGATTTTTATATCCTGTCCCGCGAGTTTGGATTTGTCTTCTGTGTCGCGGATCATTTCGATATGTTTTACAAGATTCTTAATCGGTCTGATCATCAGGGTTGCGAAAATAAACGCGCCTGTTATTCCGATTAACAATACCGCGATGGCGACAACCGCGATTGTGATTAAGAGCCTCATTTTCCCCTGATTAATTTCACGCTCAATTGATTCTGTAGATACTTCCAGACGGATTAAACCGCGGTAGAAATTATTATCAGCTCTCTGGCGGTACATAATGGGTTTGTATATTATATATTTTCCGTCTCCTGTGCCGCTGATGCGGTTGCGCGGGAACTCAGGGTAGGAACCGATTTCTCCTGAAATCGCCGTTAGTATTTCGTTTACCCTTAATTCCAGCGAGTTGATCGATACCTGTATATCGCTGCGCATCCGCTCTCCAGCCGCGTCGGTGCGAAGCGCGAGAGAAAGGAATTCTTCTGTCATTCCCGAAATACTGTTAGAAAGTTCTCCGGCTTCCCTTTGAGCGCGCAAATTAAGCTCGTTTGCGATTTCATCGTAGAAAGGATCCAGCGCGTCGTTAAAACGTGAAACGCCGGGGCGTAATTCCGTTGTGTCAATTTTTAACCCGGCATTCGGATCGTTAGACGCCCAGATATGATTTGTATGTATTGAGTTAAAGCCGTAGCCTGTGATTGTTATATATTGCGCTTCGTTAAGAGCGGCGGATTGAGCCGGAAGATACATTAGCTCCAGAGCGCCGCGCTCGCCCGCGGATTGAAGCGCCATCGGCAGATACGATCTTGCGCTTGAAGCAATTCCCTCAAGTAAAACGCCTGAACGATCCCATAAACTTCTGAGCAGCGTTTGCTGCTGCGTATTGATCATCATAATGTACATCGGCGTTGAGATCATTATTACTACAAGAAGAATAAGACCTGTTGTAAATGACGCGAGTTTAAACCGCAGTCCTCTTCCTCTTCTTTGTATTTGCACAATCTTTTGTTTCTTTTCCATAGGCATAAAATCTCCTGTAATAATCGCTTGCGCTTCCTGTTTTACTAACGCGCCTTCCGTTATAACTCCGGCAAGCCCGCGGATCATCGCTATTAATCCCAGAGCGCATAAAACAAACAATAACGCCGCAAGCGCCATGATTGGGTTAAATGATATTAACTTTCGCTGTTCAATGCGCCACGAAGGCCGCCATTCTTTCGAGTAATCGCCGAACTTGACTGTTCCGGTTCTCGCGACCGGGATAAATGATTCGGCTGCATACCATCCTCTGACCGAGTGATGCAATCTTAACCTGTACCGGCCCTCTTCCATATATTCAAATGTCAGTCCCGCGATTTCCCTGTCCGATAAAATATTAAAGTTTCCTCTTTGTTCGGGATGTCCTTCGCGTTCCAGAACAATTGAATCTACAATCCCGCCTGTTGAAAATCCGCGGCCTAAAATCCTGATTGTTAAAATTCCCTGCTCGTCCTGCTGCGCGTCAACGTAACTGACGCTTGTGTACGGGATAAATTTATTAGTTCTGAAAATTATACTCGACGCCTGTCCGATATTTCCCGCCTGATCGATCGCGGAAACAGAAAATGCCCAAATGCCGTTATCCTGATTTGAAAAGCCGGCGGATGTATTGGTTCCCATTATTCTTGAAGGCACGGAATTAATCGCGGCATTTGCGTTTGCGCCCAAAAATTGCAGGTTCCATGTGTATCCTTCCGCGTACGGATCCGCTGAAGGTTCCCATGATAAATTAAATGTATTGGAAAGCAGAAACCCGTTTGCGTCTGTCTGCGGTTCGATAATATTAATCTGCGGCGGCGGAGTGTTCTTTCTGTTAAACACAACCCTTGAAGGCGCGGACCAGTTTCCCGCATAATCCTGAGCGCGTACGCTGAAATACCACAAGCCGTCGTTTAAGGCAGTATGTTCCAAATTTAAATTCGACGCGTTGCCGATGTTGTAAATCATCACCTGTTCAGGCGGCAGCGCGTTTTGATCCTGGCTCCAGTTCCATGAGAAACCTAAAATACCCGAAGTATCAGACGGAATATTCCATGTAACCCGCGCTCTTTCTGAACGGCTGGCTCTTTGCGGAGTAAAGTTTACCGCTGTAATTCTCGGACTTGGCGCTGAAAAATCCGGCGCGAGAATGTAAATGCGCCCCGCATTGCGTGATGTGGTCTGCCAGAAAATATACGCTCCGTCGCTGCTTACGACAGGCCTTGCGAAAGACGCGTCCGCGGCAGTGCTGGAAAGCAGATGGTTATCCCAGTTATAATCGCTGCGCTGGGCGAGGACGATTCTGTTATTACCGCTGCGGTTATCGAACCAGACAACGGTCGGCGTATTTTCGTGAATAAAGCCGATTGGGTTGTTGCAATACGCCTCAGTGCTGTTAACGCGTTCCGCGCGTCCTGTCATATTTACATTTGAATTGATAATCGCGCTGTAAATCTGAGGCGACCTGTTCGAGAAACGTCTTTCCCAAACTAAAAGCAGATTTTCACCGTACCGCGTTAAATGCGGCCTTTGATTGTCAAATTGATCCGCGGAGGCCTGAGTCTGCATTACGGGATCGTTAAACGAAGTAAATCGCTTCGCCTCTGTCCACGATCTTCCGCCGTCATCGCTGATTTTATAAAACAGCTGGAATGTGGATAACGATTCCACGCCCATAATCAGCGACTGAAAGAAGACAATATCTCTTCGCCCCGCGCTGGCGTGAGACGGCAGGAAGTTAAGAGACAATGTATTTTCAGGAGTAAAAAACTCAAAAGGCGACCAGTTAATTCCGTCATCAGAGCGCGAATAATAAATTGACAAAGACTGCATTCGTCCGCGGGTAACAAAAAGAAAATAACCGCCGTCTGCGCGGACAAACAAACGCGGAGCGACAGTATTTTCCGCTCCAAGGTCTACGGTTTGTTTTATAAAACTCCGGCCTCTGTCCGCGGAAATTAATATCTCAGACTGCGCCCCTCCCGAAGCAGCGGCAATAATAATCCTTCCTCTGTTATCGATCACCATGCTGATAATCGAAGGCTCAGTTCCAAGAAACGAGTACGGCCCTGCGATCATGCCCCTGTGCGCCCAATCCTGACCCGCTTCTTTGACAGCCAGATAAATATTAATATTATTGTTGTTTACTTCCTGCCACGCAACAACAGAAAAATCGGCAGAGTGAGCGCTTACAGGAAACTTCCCCGCTCTGGGAGTAAACGGCGCCGCCTCCTCCCAGAAAAAATCCACAGCAAAAACGCCGCTTACTGTAAGAATGAATAATACTGTAATGTATAAATTTCTCATAACGCCGATAATATCCTCTGTTGTAATTCAATAAGTTTTGTTATATTCCTGTTACTGGGATTCTGCATCAGTCTTTCCACAAGCGTCAGCGCGACAAGATTATTTCCGGCCTGCAGTTCGCGTAATGCTCTCTGGTAATCCGCTTCATCTTCGCTTGAGAGAACAAGGTTGCCGGGAACGCTCATGCGGCTGAGCAGCCTGTCTCTTACTCTTGTCGCTTCCGTGTTTTCCGGGTTCAGCGTAATGGCTTCGTTTAACTGCGCGAGAGCGACTTCGTACTGCGCCCTTGTATTGCTTTCAACAATACGGCTTGCGGCGGCTGTAAGTTCTCTTGAACGCGCGATATTCGCCGGATTCGGCGGCGGCGGGCGGTAGCCCATGTCTATTTCAGCCTGCGTCAATATTGATCGCATATTGGGATACCTCGGGTTCAGTTCCGCAAGGTTTTGAAGATCCGCGAAAGCCTCGATAGAGCGCGCGCGGGTTCCCGCGACGGCATTTCTTAACCGCTGTTCAAATGACGAGTTAAACGCTGTCGGATCCAAAAATTGTTCTATCCGCAGCTCGAGTATGCCGGCTTCCTGATTAACCGGGAACATCAGCCTGACTTCTCTTGTTAAACTGCGCGCTTCGTCGAACTTCGCGATCCCTGACGCTCGCTGACCCGCGTTTACAAAGCGCACTCCTTCTTCAAAATTTCTCTGCGCCTGGCTGAGCAGCTGGCTCATTTCCGCGTAAAGCGGAGCTGTCGCGGGAATATTTCTTCCCGAGTTCGCTGACATGGCGGTGCGCACTATGCCCATCCAGTAAATAATTTCTTCGTTCTCATCGGGATTTGTAAGACGCCATCTGTTTCTTGCCCTTGTAAGCGAATCTTCGGCCTGCTGAAAATCGCCGTTAAAGTAGGATGTGCGCGCTGCGTTTACAAGATTACGCACTTCGACAATTATATTTTCATTTTCCGCTATGTTGATCTGCTGTCCTAAATTTATTAATTGAGTGTCGCGAATCTGGCGAAGAGACGCCGATTCCTGTATTTCAAGCGATTCATTAAAACGGTCTGAAGCTCTTTGAATCCGCTCTCTCGCAAGATCATAACTCTGTCTTTGAAAAGCGGCTTGCGCTTCTCTTAAGAGCCTTTCGCCGTCCTGCCTGTACGCTTCCGCCTGCGCTGAACGGCTGCGCGCGGTTTCCGCCAGAGCCATCCCCTGAGCGCGGATAGCGCTAAGCTCGTTTATAACATTCTGCTGACCAGTGCGCGAAGAGGCAATCGAAGCGTTGGAAGAAAACGCGGCGGCTTCGCTTCTGTGCTGCTCCATGATTGAATTGCCGTTCTGAAGGTCTATGTTTACCGCGGACAGCATCGCTGTTAGCTCTCCGAGCGCTTCGGAGGGATAGCGGAAAATTGTTATAATGCCGTTCGCGCTTGTTCTGCTTTCCCCGTTAAGGAAATTTCTGCCTCTTTCAAGTTCGCTTCTTCTTGACGCAAGGCTTTGCTGTATGTTGTTATGCGCAATGGTGTAATATCTTTGGGCGGATTGAAGTTCTTCTATTTGAAGGGTAGAGGATAACTTTTCTATCGCGGCAAGCGCGTCTGTAATATACGGGGCTCTGTGATGAACCGCGATTTGCGCGTTTGTCTGATTCGCGTTTATTCTGATGCTGTTGATTGTATTGCGCATTGCGACAATGCTGTTCCGTGTTTGAAGTTCTTCGTTTAAAGTGCGCGCGGAATGGCTGATATTCATGTTAACGCCGGCGTTTGACGCCTGCAGAAGCGAAGCGTTGGCTGCGCTCAGCGAACGGATTTCGAGGAAGGGGGCAATATCATTTCGAAGGATATTATTCGAAAACAGCGTAATCGTCTGCGCGCTTGAGGTAAAAAGCTGTCTGTGTTTTTCAAAATACAGGGGAGAGAGATTCGCGTAAATTTCCGTTCTGTTAAGCGACGATGCGGCTGACTGGTAGTTCCCCGCGTTAAATGCTGAAAGAGACGCTGAGTTTGCGCTTTGAATGTACTGCGTAATGGCGCTTGTGACGCTGCCGATTGAATTGTTCCAGTATGTGTCAAAGGAGCCGAGTATTCCTTCCGGCGCGTTTTCATCGTGTCTTCCGTTGATGATAACCTGCATGAATGAAAGATGGTTGCGGTCGATTATTTCAGGATCGTTGGTTCTGATTTGGTTAAGCGTTCTTGTAAAAATATTATTAACCGTGTGCATTTCCTGTTTCAGCGCGATGAAGCTGTCCATTGCCACGGTAATTCTTGACGTTATTTCGTTTATTCTCGCGGTGTCTCCCGCGTTCAGCGCGCGGATCATGTCCGCCGAGACTGTTCCCATCTGCGAACTTCTCTGCTGAAACGAAGCGATAACAGTATTCATTCTTTCCGTTTCGCGGCGGATTTCATTTTCAACATTCGCTCCGTAGCCCGATGTGTAAAATTCATCGCGCATAAAGTCCATGCCTTCCGCGTAAACCATAACCGCGGAATTACATTCGCCTTTATCCAAAAAATCTCTCGCTCTTTCCATAATGTCTAAAAGCCTTTTTCTGTTTACGTTAAACTGAGCTATTTCCATTGTTCTGGATAAATAATTTGCAAGAAGCGGGCTGTCGGCTTTTTCAAGGGTGTGGAGCTGCCTTGTTAACTCCAGTATTTTTTCATTGTTTTCCGGATCATTTAAAAGCGTATGTATCAATTCATCCGCGGCGCGGTTAAAATCTTCGCGTAAAAGAATAATTATACGCAGCCGCCTTTGCGCTAAATCAAATTTATCCGGGTGGCGTCTCGCAAAGTCACTTAAAAGCGATATTGCCTTATCGTATTCTCTTTCGCTGATAAGGGTGTCTGCCTTGATTATATCCGCTTCCATGCCGCCGGCTGCGAAAAGCGCGCTTTCAGCCGCAAATAGCATAAAAATCGAGAAAAATATAAATGCCGTTAATCTTTGCCGCGTTACGTCCTGTATAGCCGCTGTGCGTGCAGACTTTGCCATTTTCATTACTATACTATATTATCGTATTTTTCCGAACGATCCTTTTGTATATACTGTTTTTTTTGTTATTTTCCGATATATAATATATCAAAGATGATCCGTTTTAAAATTGCGGCGGTTTTTGCCGTTTTTTTAGTATTTTTTTCTCTTTCTTCGCCTCTGAGCGCGGCGGATTTCCAGGATGATTACGGAAATATAGCCGATTATCTGGATGGTATTTATAATTCCGACGGAAATACCGGTTTAACCTCCTTTCCTGTGCTTAATATTCCAATGGGAGGGCGTTCGGAAGGCATGGCCGGAGCGTTTTCCGCGATTTCCGATGATATTTCCTTTATGGATTTCAATCCGGCGGGCTCATCAATGCTTAATAAATCAGAATTGGCGCTTTTTCATAATAACTGGATCGCGGATACAAAGATTGAATGCGCCGCTTACGCAACTCGTTTCGGGAATTTTGGCTTCGGCGCCGGCATAAAATGGCTGTATACGCCGTTTACCGAATACAACTACTACGGCGAGAGAGTTTCAAACGGTTATTATACCGAGGGAGTGGCGATTTTAAACGCCTCCTACAATTTTTTCTCGGGATATTATTTTTCCGGGCTTTCCCTCGGCGTGAATGTAAAGGGCGCTTTCAGGACGATGCCGGATTATACTGACGATTTTAGCAATGTTATCAGCGGCTCAGGGCTTTCCAATTCCGCGGCGATGATTATGGCTGATGTCGGACTGCTTACGCGGTTTAATTTATTTAAGAGTTATGTTTCCAGGGACAGAAACGCTTCCGCCGCAGTTGTTATCAGAAATTTGGGGCCTCCCGCTCTGGATGAAGCTCTGCCCACGGTTATAAACGCCGCGATTTCGTATAAACCTATTCGTCCCCTTGTAATTGCCCTGGATTTTTATTTGCCGGTTAATTTGCTTGATATTAATCTTTCCGAATCACCCTACGCGGCTTTGGGAATTTCAGCTAATATCACTTCGTTTTTATCCATGCGCGCCGGATTTATGTACAAACCCGGCGCAAGCCGCATTGTTGTGGGAAGCGCCGTCAATCTTAACAAAATTTCTTTTGATATAAATTATTCATTGGATCTGCTTACCCAGTTAATGCAGCCGCTTAACAGGATAAGTCTGGCTGTGCGTCTGGATTTGGGAGACTCAGGGCGGGGGCAGCTGGCAGAGAGGGTTGATGAATTATATCTTATAGGCCTTGAAGCTTTTTCGCGCGGCAATATTCAGGACGCGAGAAAATGCTGGGAAGAAGCGCTCAGGATAAACCCAAAGTACGAACCGGCAAGAGAAAGCCTTTCAATGCTTGAAGAACGCGAAAAATTGAGAGAACGCATCGAAGACCTGTACAGACTTGATATGTAAAATCACAAAGTATTAAATTTATTTCTTGCGGCGGAAAACGCGGTAATTAATATTCGGGAATATATTATGCCTTTTTTCTAGGTTTGTAAGCCATTCTGTGCTGATGTAATTGCTGCCGAGAGCTTCATAAATTGTCGTAAAATTGCGAAGAGCGTTTTCCGCCTGATTGCGGGCGTATTCTGTCGAATCCTGCCTGTATAAAAGCGACGGCCAGTCGGAAGACTGCGCAAGTAAAATTTCGCGCGCTGCCTGATTTAACGCCCTCTCCTTTAACCCTGTGTCATCCGGGAAACGCTCGGCAAGTTCTGTCATTCTGTCCATTGACTGGAAAAGGTGGCGGTATATCCAGTCATTGGAAACGTCCAGCCATGTTTCCGCGTAGCCGTTTTCGCCGCTTGATGAAAACCCCGGCGATACAATCTGAAAAGAAGATGAATCCTGCATAAAAATATATTCACTTGGGCATATAAACTGCAGCTCGCCGCGCTGCGCGGCAGTTCTGAAAAGCGCTTCGATAAACTCAGGGCCTTCGTGCCACGCGCAGCCGAAAAATCCGCACTTTTGCGCGTAAAGGCTTATCGGCGTCTCTTTCATGTGCTTTGACGCTTCTTCAAGCCTTGCCGCGGTTTTCTCTATAAACATTTTCGCGTGTTCTTTTGCTTTATCAGAAGCCGCTTTAGGATCGTATATTGAATTTATGCGCGTGTAATAATCGTAACCCGTTCTGTGCCTTTCTCCGTCCGCTCCCGAAAACGGTTTTACAGTTTCGGAAGGAAGATCGTAACCCGCGTCGTGATCATTATTGCGGTATATTTCATCCTCTGCCATTTTTTCAATTTCTTTTACCGCGTGATGATCCCTTGCCAGAACAAAAGTTCCGTTGGGCGTTTTTACCGGAAAGAAACATCCCTTTTCAGGAGCGGGATCCCCGAACAGTAATCCGTGGCTGTCCACGATTGCGTAGGAATAATTATATGCCCTTAAATACGGTTCCAATATATGAGTCCACCCGAGTTCAGGAAGCCAAAACCCCTGCGGGTTTCCGGCAAAATGCTTTCTGTAAACTGCCGCCGGAATTTCCATCTGCGCCTGCAATGATTCCGCGTTGTGGCTGATAAACGGCAGGAAAGCGTGAGTCGCGCAGGTCGCGAGAATTTCCAGTTTTCCTTTGCGTCTGTAAAAATCGAAAGTTTTTAATAAATTCTTTTCGTATTTTTCCGTGAATATCTCTTTTTTTGCCTTAATCGCGTCGCAGTAATTTTGCGCGAGTTTATTCAATTCTCCCTGCGCTCTGGTGCGTTCCAGTTCATGTTTGCCGAATTCAATCTGCTTATCAAGATAGGAAAGATATTTTTTCTGAAAATGCTCGTCGCATAACAAGTGGCAGAGAATGGGGGAGAGCACCATCGCAAGCTTAAAAGGAATATGATCGCTGTCCAGTTTGTACAGCGCTTCAAGAAGCGGAAGAAGCGTTTCGGAGATATACTCATAAAAGCGCTCTTCTTCGCCGAGAATAGATAAATCGTCATCTTTTTTAAATTCTTTTACAAACGGAAGATGGGCTTCCAGTACCAGCGAAATCGCGTAACGGAACTCCATAGCTACCGCCTCTTTACCCTGGGCTGGCGATCCATGTTTTTAATTATTTCCAAATCCTGCACTCCGGAAAGATGAATAAGCGGGTTGCGGTTGAGGCTTGTGAATGTTTCGTACTCGCTGAGCTTCGGAAGATAAAAAGGTTTTGATGAAGCAATCGGCAGCAATGACTTGCCTCTCATTGCCTCCAGCTTTACCGCGTAACAGCCCGCGGCAGGCGACTTCCAGTCCAGCGATGAATGTTCGGCAAGGCCGAGGTATCTGGCGCAGTCTTCGATATCAACCGGCACTGTAAATGAATTATCATCGGGCGATTCTTTTCCGTTTTCATCCAGAGGGATAACGCGCAGGCAGTATCCGATAAAACCCGCGGCGTTTTCATGCACTTCTCTGTCGTGGCTTTTTACTTCCCAGAATGTGAATACCCAGAGCGGGTCTCTGATAATTACATCGATAAATGAAATATTGTATTGCTTGGGCAAAACCGCCGTCTCAGGGTATGTCGGACTTGGCTCAAGATCTTTGGAATTTTCCTTCTTGTCCGTATTAAACAATTCAAGAAGCTCTTCGATTATGAAAATCCTTTCAAGGGCGAAAGGAATATCAATGCCGTTCTCGTCGGCCATTTTGATCAATTCATCTGTACTTAGGCTCTCCAGTTTATGCCGTGATACAGGAATCTTATGCTTATCTGCCATGTTAATCCAATTGTGGAAAAAATACTAATTTAAGTCAACTGCAGTAAACATACAGTTTGTTTAAGACTTCTTCCATGTTCAGAGGTTTGCCGACATGATCGTTCATGCCCGCTCTAAGGCATCTTTCAACATCCTCCTGAAACACGTTCGCTGTCATCGCGATAATCGGGATTTGCTTAGCTTTCGGAATAATTAAGGATCTGAGCCTGCGCGTCGCTTCATAGCCGTCCATTTCGGGCATCTGAACATCCATCAATATCGCGTCGAATTTATCGGGCGCTTCCTTGAATTTTTGCAGCGCCTCCACGCCGTTATGCGCCTGTACAAGATCAAGACCGATAGGCTCAAAAAGCGCGGCTACAATCTCGCGGTTAATATCCATATCCTCTACCAGCAGAATATGCTTGTTTTTTAAAAGCGCGTAAATATCTTCAGTTTTTACTGCTGTTTCTCCGTCCGGGTTTTCTTCTTCCTTCGCCTTGTCCGCGCCGCGCTTTACTTTGATTGTCAGGAAGAATGTCGCTCCCTTTCCAAGTTCGGAATTGATCCAAATCTTGCCGTCCATCATTTCTACGATTGCTTTGGAAATGGTAAGACCAAGCCCCGTTCCGCCGAATTTCCTAACAATGGTATTTTCAGCCTGATTGAATGACTGGAACAGGCGCGCCTGCTGTTCGCGGCTGATTCCGATTCCGTTGTCGCTGATCATTATCTGTATTGTGAATAACCCGTCTTTTTCTCCCATAACATAGGCGCTGAGCGAAATAAGTCCGCCTTCCGGCGTGAACTTTATCGCGTTGCCCAGGATGTTCGCTATAACCTGCGCAAGCCTTTGATCGTCTCCTATTAAATTTTTTGGAATATTCGGATCTATCTGTATTGTAAAATGCTGGTGTTTTTCTTCTACCTTGAAGTTAATAACATTGACAACCTGCTGGATCATTTTTTCAAAATTGAATTCCGCGGGAGACAATTCAAATTTATTTGCTTCGATTTTTGACATGTCCAGAACATCGTTTATAACGCCGAGCAGGTGGCGGGACGCACCTTCAATTTTTGTAAAGCAGTAGTCTTTGCGCTCTATTTCGCCGGCGTTTTTCCCGATTGCTGTCATGCCCACAATAGCGTTTATCGGCGTGCGAATCTCGTGGCTCATGTTAGCAAGGAACACCGATTTGGCGCGGTTAGCGGACTGCGCTCCGTCCAGCGCGGACTCAAGCTCCAGCTGCGAATTGTGAAGTTCGTATGTGCGCTCCTGCACGAGTTTTTCAAGCTGTTTTCCCTGATGTTTATATTTTTCCGCTGTTATCAGCATAAAAATAAGTATGAATAAAATTAAAACAGATACGCTTATAAACCACGGAATCTGCGCCTGCGCCACCTTAACTCTGTAATCATACGTCTTTCTCATCCAGTGTCCGGATATTTCTTCAAGTTCTATAAGCGAAAGAGTTTTATCTATAACCGAACAGAGCAGTTTCTTTTCCTTGTTAAAGCCGAAAGCGGAACCGATAGGGTAATTAAAAATTACATTTGCTTTGTAACCCGCGTGTTCATAAAAATTGGTATACATTAAAAGCCGGCTTAGGTTAGACATTAAAAGATCGATTTCGTCATTTTGAAGCGCGTTAAACGCGTCTGTTGCGTTATCGTAATCTACAGTCTGCTTATGGTGCGGAAACCATTTATTAAACAGGTGAGCCTGAGCTGTGTCCGCCGCGAGGCCGACTCTCATGTGCTGGACTTCATTAATTTTTAAATTGGGAATAGTTTCTTTTGAAAGAAGAGCGTAATAGTCTGTCATATAAAATAATTTTGGCCATATAAAATCTTCGTCATGATCTTCGTTGTACTGCAGTTCCGTTACCAGGTCCGCTTCGCCGCTTTCCAGCATATTAAGCAGATCGGGCCATTCGGTTTGTTCGTCGTTTACAATTTCAAATTTTATATTTGTGAGGGTTTCTATCTGCTGAAGCACGTCGAAGGCGATTCCATGCCATTCCGCTTTATATTTGTCATAAAAACTGATGGGATAATTATCATATTCGGCGGCAAGTTTAATAATCGGCGCGCCGCTGATAAACTCTCTTTCTTCTTCTGTTAGTTGAATATAAAGTTTGTGCTTTAGGTATTCATGGTACCCTATGTTGTATAATCTTGTTAAAAATAGAACGCCGCCGTTATTAAGCGCTTTTTGCACAATTGAAATAACAGCGGAAAGTTCGCTGTTCGCCGTAGAAAGAGAAACAGGGCTGTAAATTATCGGGAAAACTTCCTTGTATATTAAATCGGGATATATCTCAAGATAGGCGTCTACCCCTTCGTTAAAGAACGCGTCCGCCCTGTTTGTTTTTAACGCCTCGTACGCTTCGATATAACTGTCAACAAGAACTGTGATAAACTCGATATTTGTATTCGCGGCAACATCTTTTATTGTTGAAGTGCCTCTTAAAAACGCATAACGCGGCGTATGGTGTTTTGGTATATCATTAAGCGGCGTGCTGCCTGTAATCTGCAGATAAACAACTGCGCGTTCGGCAATTGAGTCGGTCATAAGAAAAATTTCTTTTCGCTCCGCTGTAGGGGTCAGTTCGCCTGAAAAATCAATTTTCCCGGATTCAAGCCCGATGTAAAGATCGTTCCAGTCAAAAAGTGTCGGAACAAAAGGAATGCCTATTAATTCTGTCAGCCAAGCGCACAGATATTTTGAAAAACCGCCGATCATTCCGTCTTCGTTATTAAATGTTTCGGGAGTTAATATCATGCCGTAAGTGAATGTTCTATTTTGATTTTGAAGGTTTTCGATGGACTCGATTTCTTCTTCTGTTACGCCGGGAATATCCTTAAAAGAAGGGTATTGATACTGCGGTATACGCATGATGTTAGGTGAAGTATGTATGAAGGCGTCAGATACGGCTGATTTTTGGCAGCCCGTAAAAACCAGAAAGAGTATTGTTAAAACCGGGACAACCTGTTTTATCGCCTTCATTGTGGTTTATTATATCTATTTGCTGTTTTTTTGTATATATAAATCAAAATAATCCGGTAAATTTGTGTTTATATTTAAATTATAGCCGTTTTTTAGAATTATCCGGGACGCGTGAAGAAGCAGCCGTTTAAGGCCGGCTTCCTTGCGCAGCTTTTTATTCAGGGCAAAATCGCCGTATTTTTCATCGCCCAGGATTGGATTTCCTATCATCGCGAGGTGGCGGCGGATCTGGTGCATCCTCCCTGTGCCGAGTTCAATTTCAAGGACGGAGAAATCAAGGTTACAGGCGGTTAATTCGCCGTTCTTTATTACTTTGTATTTGGTTTCTGATTTTTTCGAAATTCCGCGGATCAAAAGATCTTCGGTTATAACCCCTTCGCTTTTTTCAGGACTCCCGGCGCAGACGGCAATGTACTGTTTTACCGCTTTTTTTTCATTTATAAACCGTGAAAAACGCGCGGCGTTTTCGCTCCCCTTTGCGGCAAGCAAAACCCCCGATGTATCCTTGTCCAGTCTGTGAACCAGAAGCGGCGCTTCCTTGCCTTCGCCGCGGAACTTTTGGGCAAGAAGTATATCCAGGGATGTTTTAACCCCTTTTCCGCCCTGGACAGCGAGCCCTGCAGGCTTATTAATTACTATAATTTTATCATCTTCATACAAAATTTCTACGTTTTTCACTCCGATAATATAACATGAAACAAATTTTTATATTACTGATTTTTATCCCTGTTTTGGCTTTTGCCGAACCAATGTATTCGCCTTCATGGGGTTTTTTTATCGATCTTCCCGAAGGCTATGAATATGTTGACGGTGACGCCAGAGACCGGTTTTCATTCAGCGGTCCCGGCGAAGCAATGTTCGATATCGCCGTTTACAACAGCAAATACAATACCGCGGCGGAATTGGTTAATGATGTGAGCAAACGCATTTCAAACAAAGGCGATGTTGATTATTTCCAATACAGGAGCAAGCCTGCCGCTCTTTTTACCCTGGGATTCAACGGATTAAGCGGATGGGGGCTTGTTGTTGCTCTGGATAGTCCTTCAAATTCACCGCTCTGGCTGCTGGCGCTTGCCTACGGACCTGCCGCCAACAAGGAGCTCGATCTTTTTCACTTATCTGCTCTGGATTCAATCTGCCCAACTCAGGCGGAGCGCCGTTATCCCGGCCCTGTTACGGAATACACCTATCCGAGAGGCAATAAAAAACGCGTTTCGCTTGCCGCAAGCGGAGTGAACGGAATGATTAATGAAAATGACGCCGAGGCCGCGCAGGCTTTAGTGGAACGCGAGTTTATTATTCTTCAATATTTCGCGAACTCGCCGAATTGGCAGGAAGCCTGGACCCGCTATTACAGGTCTATTTACCGCGATTCATACGACAGAATTTCCGAGTCTGTTTCTCTTATCGTACGCAGCTGGGGAGGTCCTCCTTCTTCGGGCGAACAGGAGAGAAGAGCGTTCGCGCAGAAAGCTCTCGATCTTGTTCAGGGGTTTAACTATGAGAGAGATTTAACCGGAAGCGATTTCCTGAATCTTGTAAGCGCGGTGGTTGAGGGCCGCGGCGACTGCGACAGCCGCGCCATGCTTTGGGCAATAATTCTGGACAGATCGCAAATTCCAGCTTCAATGATGATTTCGCGCCAGCACAGCCATGCCATGGGTCTTGCCGATCTCTCCGGAAACGGAGCGCGTTTTGAATCATTCGGGGTAAAGTGGCTTGTAGCCGAAACCACCGCTAAAGTGAACATTGGTTTAATCGCGCAGGATTTTTCTGATCCGAATAACTGGCTTGGGGTGATTTTTGAATGATCTAATTTTTACCCGTCAGGAGATCGTAGACTTGCTGTTCGGTTTCCGCTTTCAAGAGAGAGCCGCGCAATTCGGGGTTTCTCAATTTCGCGCTGAACCATGAAAGGGTCTGCAGATAGTAGGCATGTTGGCTGTTCGCCGCGGCAATCATGAAAATGAGGCGCACAGGAACGTCGTCCATGGCGTGAAAATCCGTTATATCCGCGCGGCTGATGCCGACTGAAACGACAAGGTCTGTAACCGAAGACAGCCGCACATGCGGGATCGCTATTCCGCAGCCGATTGCCGTACTCATCAATTCTTCGCGTTTTATGATTTCAGATGAAAGTTCCTGCCTGTTTTTTATCTGCGGAGCGGCCGCGAGATTGCCGGCAAGAGCTAAGAGCGCGTCCCTCTTGCTTGAATGGTTCATGAAAAGTATGCGGTGCAGCGATAAAATAGATTCGGCGTTTATCGGGTTTATCTGCGGATTCAATGTGCCGGAAGACAGCTTCTCATCTACCCATTTGTCTATTTCTGATTTTTTAAAACGCCATGCTGTTCTTATTTTTCCCGCCGGGATTTCACCTTTTTGAGCGCAGTCATAAACTGTCCGCTCGGAAACCCGAAGGTATTTCGCGACTTCTTCCAAGGTAAGAATATCGTCATCTGTCATATGTTAATTAAAGCACAGTATATCAATATATGTCAATGTTTTCCAGTATATTCTACTTAAATTATAAATAACAACATGGGTTGTGGGTGGAAAATGCCCTCCGAGGCTCGGGAATAAACTCACCTCAAAGGTCATTTCCCACCCACAACCCTTTATGTTTGGAACCAATGTACAAACCTACTTAAAAATCCTTCTATGTTGTAACAATTACCCCCTCACAAACAGTGATTTAGTAAAAACTGATACTAACATACAAAGCTGCGGCAGGGGAAATGCCTTATGGAACGAGTTTATTCCCGAATCCTAGAGGGCATTTCTCCTGCCGCAGCTAATGCTTGTTACCAAATTTTGCTCAACTAATCCCTTGCCAAAATCAGCCCCGCAGCTCATGCAGCGAATCCAGCGGATAAAGTTCTCCCACTGTGGTATTTACCTGTTTTTCATTGCTTCCCGCGAATCTAACGGGCGCATCGGGCGGCATGAACTCGCTGATAACCTGGCGGCACGCGCCGCAAGGACCTGTCGGATCGGCGGAATCCGGCGTGGAAACCGCAAGCGCTTTGAAACGAAGATGACCCAGAGCGACAGCGGTGCAGACGGTGTTCCTCTCCGCGCAGGTGGTAAGGCCGAATGAGCGGTTTTCTACGTTTACGCCTGTTATTACGGTTCCGTCTTCGCAGAGGAGCGCGGCTCCTACCCGGAATTTTGAGTAGGGCGCATAGGCTTTCAGCGCTGTTTTTTGCGCCTCTTTGAATAATAAATTCATCTGTTCGTTATCAATCATGCTTGCCTCCGATTTTATTATATCATATAATGTCGGTGAAGAATTCTCCTGGGAGGGGGTCGTGGCTCAGAGAAAAAAAAGCGTAAGGGTAATTATAATTATCCTGATTTTTATATTGTATTTTTTTATAGCGGCAAGACCCATTCCGCGCGAAACAGTGCTTGCCCAAAGATGGATCAATTCCCTTGCGCAAACTGCGTTAGGTGATATTTACAGGGCGGAAGCCGGAGAAAAGCCGGAAGCCGCGCCTGTTGTTCTTTCGGGCGATCTTCTTCCGTTTACTTTAGGCGCCCGTTTTGGTTATGTTGACGCTTTGGGTCAGTTTGCTTTAAACAAGGTAAAAACAAACGATATTTATTTAAGCCCGAATATGTGGTCCGAGTACGGGGCTGAACCTGCGGATATTTTAGTTAATAATATTCTATATAATACAGAGATTAAGATTGAAAAAGCCGGAGGTTATCCCGTTCTGCTGGATAACAGGGTTTTTATTTTCGGAAGCGAGCAGAATTCGTTGTCTGAAATTGATGAATACGGAAAAATAAAATGGATATACGAGTTCGGCGCGCCGCTTACCTGCATGGACGCGGTTTCCGGCCTTGTGTTAACGGGATCTCTTGACGGCGTTGTGGAAGTTTTTAATTCAGAAGGCGGGCGTATTTTTTATTTTGAGCCGGGAGGCTCACGCTATTCTGTGATACTCGGCGGCGCTCTTTCCAAAAACGGCTCTCATATCGGGATTATCTGCGGCATTGATGAACAGCGCTTTTTGCTGTTTGAACGCTTCGGCAGCGCCGGCGGCGAATATAAAATAATTTATCATGAATTTATCGGCGCGGGATTCAGGCGGCCGGTTCGCATTCAGTTTATCGACGAAGACGCCAGAGTTGTTTTTGAACGCTCGGGAGGAATCGGCTGTTATACGATTAAATCGAGACGCGGAATAACCATTCCGCTGGACGGCGATATTGCCGCTTTCGATGAATCGGGCGACAGGGGGTTGTTTTTCCTAGTTACTTCGCATCCGTACCAGAACAACAAGCTGATTGGAATTAAATTTCCGCAGGAAAAATGGTTTACATTTTCCGGAAACGCGCCCGAAGATTTAATATTTTTAAAAGCGCCGTTTAAAAGCGAAAATGTTTTTCTCGGCAGAACGTCAGACGGCTCGTCGGTTGTCGCGGGGGGCGGAACATCTTTAATCTCCTTTAATCTGGAGGAAAAGTAAAATGAAAAATAAAATATTGCGCATAACAACCGCAGTCGCGCTTATTTCTGTATTTGCGGTTTTTTCGATTGAATCGATGAGCTGGCCTTCTGTTAACGCCTCTCTTTTGCGCAACTTCGGTTCCAACGACAGGGGAATGCCGGTTCTTGGAATGATTTTTTCAGGCGGAACGGAAGTGCTCGCCGCGGAAAGCGGAGAGGTGATTTTTTCCCGCAGTAAAAACGATCCGGCATCGCGTCTTCCCTCTCCGTTCGGTTCATGGACCGCGCTTGATCACGGAGACGGGTTGATCAGCGTTTACAGCCGTTACGCCGAACACGAAATTCCGTTTACGCAGACGCGGGTGGAAAAACAGACTCCGATTGCCTTAAGCGGAATTTCTGGCTGGTCTTTGCAGAACGGTTTTTATTTTATGCTTTTCGACAGAAGAGAAAGGCGGTGGATTAATCCCGCGATGATTATAACCCCGATTCAGGAAACGCGCCCTCCGCAGATAATATCTGTTGATCTGCGCAATCAGCAGGGAGTTGTTATGCAGTCGCGCAATTTAACGCAGGGGCGCTACACAGTTGTTGTTAACGCGGCGGGAGCCGGCATGCAGCAGTACGCTCCGCAGAGAATTGTATGCCTTATAAACGGCGCGGAGGTTAGCTCTTTGAATTTTGAGGCAGTTTCCGCAAGAGACGGCACCTTGATGGTTTCGCGTAACGGACTCGTTTCGGCAAGGCAGATTTATTCGGGCTATCCGTCGTTTGAAGCAGCCGAAGTATTTCTTACGCGCGGACAGGTAACTCTGGAAATAATTGTGCAGGACATCTCCGGCGCGAACCGCAGCGTTGTAAACCGTTTAATTGTAAATTAAGTGAAAACATGGTCTATGCCGGTCAGCGCCGGAAAAAGCGAAACTGTGCCGTGCGCCTGCTGTTCTCTTGAAAAATTTAAACCGGCGCTTGAATGTGAAGGCTTTTCGTTTGTCCGCTGCGCCGGATGTAATCTTGTGCAAAGAAATCCTCAGCCCGATAAAGAAGAAATAATCGCGCGGTATAAAACATCTTTCGGAAACGACTATCTCCGCTACGAAATTGAAAACGAAGAATCATTTTTGAACCTGCAGTTACTGGCTCTCGCGGACGCTGGTTTTTACAAAATTGAAAAAAATCTCTTTCTCCGCGAAGTTGAACCAATGGTTAAAGAACCTTCGGTTCTAGAACCGAAGGTTCTAAAACCGCAGGTTTTAGATATAGGCTGCGCCACAGGCGCGCTTTTATCGCATCTGCGCGGACGCGGATGGCACGTAACAGGCGTGGAAATTTCTCCCTCCGGCGCGTACGCGCAAAGAGAGCGTTCTTTAGACGTTAAAACAATCCCGCTGGAAGAGAATAATTTTCCGTCCGAATATTTCGATGTAATTCACGCGTCTCATCTTATTGAACACTTAAACGATCCTAAAACTTTTTTACAGGAATGTTTCCGTATTTTAAAAAAGGACGGGACAATTTTTATAACAACGCCGAACATCGCGGGGTTTCAGGCGCGTCTTTTCGGCTCAGCCTGGCGTTCAGCCATCTTCGACCATCTCTACCTTTTCTCCGAAAGCACATTAACAAAACTGTTAAAAAAGACAGGCTTCAAAAAAACCCGCATTCGCACATGGGGCGGTCTTGCCGCCGGCTCCTCTCCAAAATGGCTTAAGAAACCCGCCGACCGCCTCGCAAAAATTTTCAACTGCGGCGACGTAATGATTATCAGAGCGGTGAAAATGTAGATTTTTTTGAGAAGGTAGCTTATAATTATTAATCAGGGAGCATTGCTAATTATGGTTAAAGACAATGTTGAATTTAATAATAATTATGAGCCGCTGCTTCAATTAACCGGCGGCTTACTTTGGAATTTTAATGTTGAAAAAATGGACTATATTAGAGATAAAAAGCGAATTATAGAACGAATCCTTGACGCAGGTTTAGAAAACGACGAGATTATCATGTGGAAACTTTATTCTTATGAAGATATAAAAAATATAGCAATGAATATGGAGAATCTTCATAGAGATAATGTTACATATACGGCTTTTGTATTAAAAGTTAACGAGAAAGATTTTAAATCCTACGGAAAAAAGATGTGGTATGAGAAATAATTATTTTTTAAACGGGAAAGGTAATTAATTGTTAAAGAAAGATGCAGTTGTCCCTGAAATGTATAATCTTATTAAAGAGTTACAGAGTAATTCTTTATTTAATAATTGTATTTTAGCAGGCGGAACAGCTCTTGCTCTTCAAATCGGACACCGGACATCTACGGATATTGATTTATTCTCGTCAGAAATTCAAAATGTTGAGTCTCTTTCCGATTTTTTTTATAAAAATTATAAAGACGTTGATATAGCTATAGCTAACGATCGTTTTTTTAGAGTGTATATTAATAAAGTTAAAATTGAATTAGTTTATTATGAAGAAAAAAATATAGATAAACCAATAGTTGAAGATAATATAAAGATGTTTAGCATGAATGAAATATCCGCAATGAAATTAAGAGCCATTTTTGGAAGATCCCAGCCTCGCGATTTAATTGACATAGCTTTTTTATTACAATATATTCCTTTAAGGGAAATGTTTAAATTATATAAAGAAAAATTTGGATCGATCAGTCCTTTGCTTATGAAAAGAACATTATTAATAAAAAGCAAGAACATAAAAGATGATGAATGGCTAACCGATATTAAAATGCTAAGAACCGATATAAAACCTGAAGATGTTTCAAAAATTATTGAAAATGCGATAGATATATATAACAAGAACGCAAGCATCGGAATTAATAAATAATAAAATTTTAACAAATTCCTTCCGTATCACTCTTTAACCAGCACGCGCAGGGCGGGTATTTCAAATTTTGTGTTTTCGTCCTGAGTTAATGTGTACGCCGGTATTGTAAATGATCCCGCGCTGAGGGGAATCAGCGTTAGTTTTAATACGATGCCGCGGGACTTTTCCTGGGGAGTGATTGCGGCGGAGGAGAGAATCGCGTTTTGCGGAACTTTGGGCATGAAGAAAGAGGGAGGCGGCAGGCGGTCTATCAGGCTGTTAGCGCGTAACGTAAGGGTTTGGCGGGTTTTGAATGTCATTTCACCGGAGGCTTCCCAGATTAAAATATGGGTTGTTATGCGCTTTTCAGGCGCTGCGGGCAGGACGGGCAGATCTTCCCGCTGTTTTAATTCGGTCGCCATTGGCCAATTGCTTTGCGCGTTAATGTTGACGAGAAACGCGGTTAAAAACGCGAATGTTAAAAGGAAAGTTTTCATATCAATAATCCGGGCCTGTCTGGTTTTCTTCTGGAGCCCATTCGCGGCTTTTCCATTTTTGCTGTTCTTCCTGTCTTAAATATTCAAAAAGAACTTCTTTAAGTTCTTCCTGGCTTCGGGAGCGGCTTTTTGTGTTTGTTTCCATGTTAACGGACATAAGGCTGAGTTCAAGATTGCGTTTTGCGTCCAGCCTTCTTGGGTCTTCCTTCAGCGCTTCCTTAAATGAATCCGCGGCTAAACGGTATTCGCCTTCTTCAAAAAGTATTACGCCTGTGTTGTAATGATTCCTGTACCGCAGTTCGCGGTGTTCATTCGCCGAAAATTTTTCCAGTAGTTTTTGAGAATCAGTATAGCGGTTTAACGCCGCCTCGCCTTCATCTAAAAGATAAAAAGTAAGACCAAGACCGTATTCGGCATAAGGAGCGGAATCATCGTGCCCAAGCGCTTTTAAATATGTTATCATCGCTTCATCGTATCTGCCCCTTGAGTTTAAATAATTGGCCTCTATTAAAAGCAGTTTTCCTTCGGAACAGGAAGAGAATAATGTCATAACCGCGATAATCGACGCGATCGGAACGCGGCGCATTGCGGACTTACCCGGCTGACGCGTAACAAACTTTGAAACCGCAAACGCGATCAGCGCGAGAACGACAAAAAGGGATCTCCTTTGTTTAGGTTCTTTATTGCGGTTTGTGTTTTCCATTTCCTGCGAAAGCGATAATAAATGAGAAGATAACGTATAAGACGCGTCATCGCGGTTCGCGTCAATGTAAATGCCGCCCGTCCTTTCAGCCGCTCCGCGCATAAGGAATGAATCCCTGCTGCTGAGCGCAGGCAGGGAATCGGGATCGTCAAGCCGTTCCTGAATGAACTGTCCGTCGTCGCTGCCGACAGCGACAGATATTAAAACAATATTTTCTTTTACGCAGCGGTTTACCGCGTTTCGTATAACGCCGGAATGAGGTTCGCCGTCGGAGATAAGAACAATTACTTTTCTCGCGGGCGACGCGCTTTGAAAAGCGTTAGCCGCGGCTTCTATCAGCGATTCAAGATTTGTGCTTCTTCCCGTCATTGAAGAGCCGTCTATTGAATCGAGGAAAACAAGCGCGGCGTCGCTGTCATAAGTTAAGGGAACAGCCAAATAACCTCTGCCTCTGCCGACCGCAGCCGCGAAACGCGCGCCTGAAACAGAAGCGATGCTTTCTTTCGCGATGGCAAGACCGCGTTCAAGACGCGATTGAGGCATAGCGCGGGAATGCAGAGACGGCGCTTCCCCGCGGATATCCATGCTGCGCGAAATATCAACCGCGAAAACGGCGTCTAAACCGCGCCTGTATTCAGACGGCGAATAACCCGTCCCCCATTTCGGGCCCAGCAACCCGATGACAGATAACAAAAGAAACAAATAGAAAAACAAATCTGATACAAGCATTTTTGTTTTGAGGACGGGATCAATATCAGCGGATTTCAATTTCATATCAGCGCCCCCAATAGATACCGTCTTGTAAACTTAACCGCCGTAAGAATAATTACAGCCGCCAGTAAAAACTGAAAAGAGCAGGATGTCATGCGGTTAACGATGCGCGATCTTTGAATGGTAATTTCCGCGTCATCAATTTGAGAGAAAGCGGCGGCAAAAGCGTCCGCGTTTGCGGCAGGTATAAAAATGCCGCCTCCGGCAGCGCTTAAACGCCTGAGACTTTCAGCGTCGTAACGCGAATCAAAAATACCCGTTCTTCTGATTCTAGAATACGGATCAATGTAATCAATCGGCACTTCGCCTGTGGTTCCCACCGCGATCACCCAGAAAGATATTCCCATTTCGAGTAACAGAGCCGCCGCGGTTTCCGGGTGAATCGCTCCGGCGTTGTTTTCGCCGTCCGTAATCAGCACCGCGACTTTTCTCTTTGCGTTGGATTTATCAAGATGGTAAGCGGCAACCGCGATTCCCATGCCGAGAGCGGTGCCGTCTCCCTGTTCTCCTATTTGAAGCTGTTCAAGACGGAGTTCCAAAGCGTTCCTGTCGGAAGTCGGCGGAAGGAGAAGCACAGCGTCTTCGCCGACCGCGACAAGCCCGATGCTGTCTGTGGGTCTTTTCTGCGCAAACTCCGCAATCCTGACGCTGCCTGCGTTAAAGCGGTTTTTTCCGTCCATGTCGATTGCCGCCATACTGGGGCTTGTATCCATTATAAAAATTATATCCGCGCCGCGGTTAAGCCATACAGTCTCCGCGGTTTTAATTGACGGTCCCGCCGCGCTGAAGAACAGCAGAAAAATCCCGGAGATTTCCAGAAACCGCAGCAATTTTACAAAGCCGCCGACATGCGAAGTTTTAAAATGCGCGCCGCCGGGAGCGCCAAGCGGAATCGCGGCGACAAATGGGTTTTTCATCCGCGAATAAATAATTGCGGCTAACGGAATAATTATAAACGCTGAAAAGGCGAGGATAGGATTATCAAAGCCAAGGTTCATTTTGCTTTTTCCTCCCTGCCTTTAACATTGATAAAACTGCGCATATCATCCAGCAGCCTGAGAACGTCGCTGGTTTCCGCGCTGATGCCGGAAAAACGCATTTTGTCGCATCTTGTAAAAAAACTTCCCAGAAACAAGCTGTCTTCGAGCGCTTCAAATGTTCGTTCAAATTCGCGCGCGGTCATGGCGCGGCAATTATCGCCCGTTAGAATGGAAAGAAAATCCCTGAACTCATCCGAAAGTTTATCCAGAACGAAGCGTTTATCTACGCCTTTTTGCAAAGCGCGGTAAAGCCGTCTTTCCGCGTTTCGAATCGAAACAAAGAGCCTTCTGCGTTTCCATTTTTCGCGCCATCTTATAATCGCCGTTCTTCCTTTAAAAATAAACCAAACAACGGAAAGTATAAAAAAAACAACCGCCGCCATCGAGCCGTAAAGCATTATCGCGGTTCCCGGCATTGCCAAAGTGGACGCCGCGGAAGAAAGCACAGGCGCGGCGCGTCCGTCCAACAGCGATTTTACCGTTACGCGCAAGCCGGTAAAATATTCATCTCCGATTTCGATAACGGGCATATCCAAAGCGCCGGCGGCATAAGGCGTAAATTCAATTATCAGCCTGCTTCCCGCAGGACGCCTTTCCAGTATTACCCTCTGAAAATCGATGCTTTCATGCGAAGGGAATTTATCTCCTGTAATAAAATAGTTGCTTTTAGTTAAAATAATATCCTGCGAAATCTGCGAAGCCGGAAGCGACAGCACCAATGCCGCCTGGTCTCCCACATAAATCTGTCCGGGAATAAGATACGCCCGCGACGCCTGCGCGGATAAACTACCGCCGCATGATAGAAATATTATTAATATTGAGATAAACCTTATCATATCTTTTTCCGGCTTCTGTGTTTGGTTTTGGATCTGCTGCCGAAAAATTTTATTAGAAGCGAAGGGGCGTCGGCGTCTATGGGGAGATCTAAAAATGAGGCGCCGCATTTTCTGCATTGCGATTCCCACCATGTCGATTTTTCCCTGTGCCACTCCGACCAGCTCTCCTTGAATGAGTCTAAACCCGCGGGCGCTTCCATGTGAACGCCGGTTTCAGGGTCTTCAAGCGTTATCAGACCGGGAAAAGGAAGTTCTTTTGAATCGCTTATCCGTATGGCGATTACATCGTGTTTGCGGCAGAGGTTTCCCATCTCCTGTTCCCAGTTGACGCTGTAAAAATCGGAGATGACAGCGACAAGCGATCTTTTTTTCAAAAGACGCTGCGCGCCTGTAAGCGCCGAGGCGAGATCGCTTCCGTACTGAGACCTGCGCGGTATTACGTTATTCTGATACTGAAGCGCCGCCATTATAAGCGTCATTAAATATTTTCTGCCTTTGCGCGGAAGAAACGCTTTTTCTATGTCTCTGTCGAAAAACAGAGCGCCGATTTGCTGTCCTGTGTGTTCCGCGGAAAAAGCGATTAACGCCGCGGAAAGAAGCCCCTGCTCGTACGGGCTTAAGCCGTGACGCGCAATATGCGTCCTATGCATCGAAGGAGAAACATCGAGTAACACCATAACTGTTAGTTCGCGCTCTTCGCGGTACATTTTAACAAACGGATTGCCGAAACGCGCGCTCGCGTTCCAGTCTATGGATCTGATATCGTCGCCGGGTTCATAATGGCGCGCTTCGTCAAATTCCATTCCCTGTCCTTTAAAAATCGATCTGAAATTTCCGGCGAGCATTTCTTCGGCGAGTCCGCGGGAAATAATGGGAAGATTAATAATAGATTTTAATAAATCACTTGTTTCCATGCATTTTACGGCACCGGCACATGGCTTAGAATTCTTTCGATTACCGCGTCCGCGTCCATGCCTTCCGCTTCCGCTTCGTAACTGAGCACAAGCCTGTGGCGCAATACCGGAAGCGCCGCCGTTTTAACATCTTCCGGATTTACAAAATTGCGTCCGTCGAACATTGCAAGAATTTTGCAGCAGCGGTAAAGTGCTATGCTCGCTCTCGGAGACGCGCCGAATGACACATAACGGTAAACGCCGTCTTCTGCCTTTGCTCCTTCCGCGCCCGCCGCGCCCGCCGCTTTAACCGCGCGCGATCTTGTTGAAGAAGGGCGCGTTGCCGTTACAATCGACACAATATACCTGCTGATTTCTTCATCTATATGAATCGCTTCCGCGGTATTGCGCAAAAGCGAAAGTTTATCCGGCGTTAAAACATTGGAAAGAGGCTCATGTCCCGCGCACGAGCCTGACTGCAGCGAAGGGCTGTTTTTTACGATATTGAGTTCTTCCACGGGGGCAGGGTAGGTGATAAGCAGTTTCATCAGAAAACGATCGAGTTCCGCTTCAGGAAGCGAGTAAGTGCCTTCATGTTCAATCGGATTTTCAGTAGCGAGAACGAAGAACGGATCCGGCAGAGGATAACTTGTTTCGCCGATTGTTACCTGCTTTTCTTCCATCGCTTCAAGAAGCGCGGACTGCACCTTCGCGGGCGCGCGGTTAATTTCGTCGGCGAGAATTACATTCGCGAAGACAGGTCCTTTGCGCACGGAAAATCTTCCGTTAGCCTGCTCAAAAATCATTGTGCCTGTTAAATCTGCCGGCAGAAGATCGGGGGTAAATTGAATTCTTTTAAACTCAAGTCCTGTAATCTGCGCGAGACTTTTTACCGCTAACGTCTTTGCCAAACCGGGCACGCCCTCAAGGAGTATATGCCCGCCTGCGACGAGAGAGGCGAGCAGCCCGTCGATCATTTCCCGTTGACCTACTATTCTCTTTGCCATTTCTTTTTTACAGGCAGAGATGACAGACGAACACTGTTCAAGTTCTTCTTTTTGTATCATACGCTAATAATCATCCGAATCCGCGGCGGTATTTTTCTGCGGAACATCTTCAGCGAAAAAATCCGCTGAAGGCACATCTAAAACAGGAGGCGTGTAGTATTCTCCTATTATCTCGCTTTCAAACAGAGCTTCCAATTCAGCTGCCTGCGCTCTTGTAAAATAAATTATAATCTGATCGCTTGTTCTGTTATTATCAGTATGAAGCTCGTCTATATACTCTGCGGGAAGCTGTGTAATTGTAAAATAAGGCGAATTATCCTTAAAAGTATAGCCGATTTCCATTTTCATACTCGCTTTTGCCTGTATAAAGAAGCTTGTTTGCTGCCAAACGAGGTATCCGCCGTAAATTCCGTATTTTTTTGAGGATTTTTTTTCATTTCTGGCTAAAATTCGGTTGGAATAATCGTCATTATACTGAAAAAGGGCGCTTGAATATCCCATTCTGCCTCTTCTGCTCCAAAATTGATTGTATCCCATCAAATTATTTCTGTATTGAAGGCACACTACATCATCTTTTGGGTAATAAACGACCTTTACGGACTGTTTTCTGATCTTTCCCATGCCTAAAAGTGTGTCAAATTGAGCTTCGAATTCGCCTAAATCGACATGGGGTGATTTTATATCTACTGTAAAGACCTCGGTCTTCGGCGCCGGAGTAATTGCGCACGATCCTAACGCCAGTACAATTATTATTAAACTAACGGCTCTCATGTTTAAATAATACCTTTTATTATGCGATATAGTCAAGGTTTGAGCCCTCTTAATATTGTTATAATACGATTAATATACTGCTATACATAAATACCTGTATAAAATTAATTATTTTCTTACAAGTTACAAAATTTTTCGAAATTTACTTGACATACTCTTGCATTTTACGGTATATATAAAGGTAACATAAAATGAAAGAAGTATAGTAATCGTTGATTGCTGCTTTCATTCAGTGTAGGTTTTGCTGTAAAAAAACGTTCGTTTTTTT
>WQRN01000003.1 GCA_009786715.1 Treponema sp. | reverse complement strand
GATTCCTGCAGATATCCTTCCGTAACCTGGATGAAAGAGATGCCGTTCTGTGCGTTGGTTGATGCCTGGTTAAGGCCGCGGATTTGGGCGCGCATTTTCTCTGAAACTGCGAGACCCGATGCATCGTCGCCGGCTCTGTTGATCCGGAGACCCGAGGAAAGTTTTTCCATTCCTTTGCTGAGGTAATCCTGAGTTACCTTGAGGGACCTGTCAGCGAACATTGCGCTGAGGTTGTGATTGATGATCATATCATCCTCCATGAATTGCGGGGCAGAAGCATCCATGCTTCTGTTATAAAAACCCATCCGGGCTTTTACTTATCAGACTCTGTTTGCCGGTTACTATTCATAATGTTTTTGCCTGATAATTTATTTTCGGCAAATGGCAAAAAACTTTAACAATTTTTTTATTTTTTTCTCATTTTTTTATATTTTATAAAAAGGCTGATGTTACGAAATATTGTAATATTTTAAGAGGTGACTGACACCATATATTTATACTTAAGAATAATAAACCATGGGGAGCATGACACTGCCAATGGTATATAATTAACCATGATTGTCAGTGTTTCGCGGCGGTGCGATATTCCCAGATTCAGGTTTGACTGGTTCATGGAGAGGTTAAATGAAGGTTTTGTCGAGACGGCAAACCCTTACAACCCTAAGCAAATAAAGCGCGTCTCGCTGCTTAAAGATGATGTTGACGCCTTTGTTTTTTGGACAAGAGATCCGCGGCATATTTTAGTAAATGCCGATGAATTGACGCAGAGAGGTTACCCCTTCTATGTGATGGTTTCTGTAACCGGTTACCCGGATGCGCTGGAACCGAATCAGGCGTCTGTGCCGGAAGTTTTAAAATCGATGAAAGAGCTGTCAAAAAAAATAGGGCAGGAGAGGGTAATCTGGCGCTACGATCCGATTATTTTAACAGACATTACAAACGATGAATTTCATTGCCGTAATTTTAAGGAACTCTCGCAAAATTTATCCGGTTATGTTAAACGGGTTATTATCAGCATTTACGATGAATACCCAAAAGCAGTTAAGCGTCTCAGCGAGCTTGAAAATGAAGGTGAATTAAAATTATTAAAAATGAACTTTGACGATCTTTACGGAAACTTAATAGACTTTAAAGAAAGCGCGTTAAAAGCAAATATGGAAATACAGAGCTGCGCCGAAAAAGAAGATATGTCTTCCATTGGAATTAAACCCGGCGCGTGTATCGATTCATTGTTACTAGAAAATATCTGCGGTTTGGAAATTAAAGGAAAGGATAGTAACCAGCGGCCTAATTGCCTGTGCTGTAAGAGCATAGACATCGGCGCGTACAAAACCTGCGAAGCGAATTGTGTTTATTGCTATGCGCGCTGACGCCTAACCTCATAAAGCAAAATTCCTGCCGCTACCGACACATTCAATGAATCAATTCTGCCTGACGATGGTATCCCGATAAAACCGTCGCAGGTTTCGCGTAACAATCTTGAAATGCCCGCTCCTTCGCTTCCAAGAATTAACGCTGTTCTGCCGCTTAGATCTTTCTTGTAAACCGGATCTCCCTCCATGTCGGCGCCGTAAATCCAAAATCCCGCTTCTTTTAGGTCTTCGCATCCGCGCACAAGGTTAGGCGTTTCCGCCTGCGCAACCCAAGAGACTGCGCCTGCTGATGTTTGCGAAATTATCGCGGCGTGTTTCGCGTTTCTGCGGTTTCGGCTAACGACAAGATCAACGGCAAACTGATCGCAGCAGCGAAGAATCGCGCCGTAGTTATGTGGGTCGGTTATTTCGTCAAGGACTAGTACAAGCGCGTCCTTTCGCTCTCCAAGATTGGAAATAAATGTATCAAGACTGATGTCCGCTTTTCCGCTGTCGTCTTCAACATGAAGGGCGATACCGCGGTTGTCGGGCGCGAGACCGTCAAGTTCAAATGTGCCGGTTCTTTCAAGGCGGATCTTATTGTTAACCGCGAGAGTTACAATTTCTTTCGCGCGCGGACCTGCTTTCGCGACAAGCAAAGGGCCGCAGGGGTTACCGGATTTTATTCTTTCTTCAATGGCATGAAAGCCTGTTAGGTATGTCATGTTTCAGGCTGTGTTTCGGTTTTTTCTTCGTCCGTTTTTTTCGCCCGGACAGATCTTTTCGATCCTATCAATATTGAAATCGGTTCCATTATCGGAATATTTTCGCATACAATCTTAATGATTACCGTCATTGGGACTGCGAGAACCATGCCTGCAAACCCCCAGATATAACCCCAGATTGACAGTGAAACAAGAATGATAAGCGGAGAAATCCCGACATTATCGCCGATAATTTTCGGATCGAAAATATTACAAAGCATATTTACAAATAAAATTATTATAACAATCAATATTACGGGGCCGGGCTCAGGCCAGAATTGAACCAGGGCAAACAGCGAAATGCCAACGCCTGCGGCAATACTACCGAGTGTAGGAATAAAGTTTAATAAAAATTGAATAATACCCCAGACAATTGCGAATTCCAGTCCTATAAAATGAAAAGCTACGGCAAAAATTATGCCGTTGGCAAGCGATATAAAAAACTTTGCCGTCAGGTATCGCGAAATTTTAGAGATGATTTCATTTCCCATGCTGTCAATGCGTCCAAGACGATCTTCAAAAGCCGCGGTTAGTTTTTCTCTGAAGAAGTTAGCTTCTAATAAAATAAACACTACAAATAAAACTACTAATACAGCGCTGGAAGCGAATTTTACAGAGCTATTAGAAAACGAAATTGTAAAATTGCGCACAAAAGAGCGTATTCCTTCCTGCCCCCATAAATTTTGCCAGAAACTCAATTCTTCATCGTTCGGAAGATCGAATAATCTTGCTATCCATTTGTATACATCTCCAAAACGCGGCCCGTATTTTTCAGGAAGCTGCTCAACTATCATTTTCCCGGATGTAAATAAAACTATTCCAAAAAGATACATACCGGCGATAATTATTACAATAACCAAAAGAATCGATAAGATACGCGGACATCGAATTTTATCAAGCCCCAAAATTATCGGAAACATAACAAGAGCAAGCAATATTGCGATTGTAAAGGGGAGAATAACCGAAGAAGCGATTTTTAATACCGCTGCGGCGACAATAATACAGAGAAAAACCATGAGAAAGAAGACATATCGACCGGAATTGAAAGTTTTAATACTTTGATTCATATATGTATTATGTCATAAATAACGCAATTGAGCAATAAACAGCTTGACCATATACCATATTATTACTATGTTAGTAATAACTGATGATACGGTTTAGATGAATTCTGCAGTTATTGATATCAATAATCATCTACACAATCAGGCATCTCATTGTTTACAGCTGCGTATAGTCAGCGGCTCCCCGGGTTTCCTCACCTCCTTTTCCCGGGGGGTTTTTTTTGGTATTTTATGCATATATATATGATTGCATTATAAAACCCCGCATGAGCGGGGTTTTTATTTTTTGCTTTAAAGCTGGAATCTTGTTCCGAATGTAGCGCCGTAATTTTTGCTTATAAAGTCGTACATTGCAGTTAAATCAAATCTGACAAAGGGCACATTGATCGAAAACCCTCCGAAAACCCTGAAGCTCCAGCCAGTCACTTCACTGCTATATTCGATGCCATTCGCTGTAATACCGGTTAGACCCAGTTCTCTCAATTCATCCATGATTGCGCTGTCGCTGAGATCGATTTCATCTCCATCAACTTTTATCTTGGTTCTTGCTGTTAATCCGTATCCTGCGGTTGACCATGCGTGAGTTGCGCCGATACCGACATACGGAGTTAAAACAAGCACTTTTACTGAAGCTTGCGCTTTAATGTCCAGCGATTTTGTTTCCCACTGAAGATTCAAACCGGGCGCCGGCAGCTCCAGCGAATGACCGGCGAAATTAAGATCAAAACTGGCTGCTCCCGGCACCGGTAATGATATTCCTCCTTTCATGTAGTTAAAGCCTGCGCCGACTGAAACTTTAAAAGGAGACGTTTTTTTCTTGCCTAACACTACATAACGAAGATCCGCGCCGACAAGCAAATAGTTCATTGTAATATCGATATCACCTAACTTTAATGAATCCCAGAATTCTTCCTTTAAATCTAATATTCCGAATTTTACGCCGATGTCGAAGGGAAGAATAATGCCTCCCACTCTGGCTTCTACGGTATAACCCGGCAGAGGAAATCCGCCCCAGTTAAATCCTGCAGGCAGTGAAACATTAAATTTATCCAGCAAGGTATTAATTGAGCCGAATTCCATGGTGGTAAACCCTGTCGAAAAACCGACGCCGAAATGAGGCGGCAGAGCAAGGAGCTGTCCGATATGAGCGTCCGACCAATTTAATCCCATTGTCGAATTAAAAGGCAGTGAACCAGCCATAGAATCAACAAACTTATTTGCTGTCGTTTGAATTTCGCTGAGATCGAGAGAAAAGACAGGCGTAGCAGTTAATATAAATATCACATTTAATATAACTATAATTTTTCCAAAACTTCGCATAATATATCTCCTGAATACGGTAACAATTTCAACTCTATAAAGAATTATAACTTAAATATAGTAAAAAATCTTGATTTTGTGCGGCAAAGCATTGACAAATTACCCTTATTATGACAAATTTTTATAAAATGTCAATTTGGAGAGCTGGGATGGATAAAACTCTGCCTTTAATGCTGAGAGCGAGGGCCAAGGAAAACCCGGAAATTATAATACAATATTACAAAGATAAAGACGGGAAATACCGATCGGTTACCTACCGGCAATTTTTTGAGGATGTATGTTACATAGCTTCCGGTCTTATAGAGCTGGGCGTAAAACGCGGCGATAAAGTTGGATTGATTGCTGACAACCGCCAGGAATGGATGGTAACCGATTTTGGCATAATGTCTATGGGAGCTGTTGATGTTCCGCGCGGATGCGATGTTACAACTCAGGAACTAACTTATATATTAAGTTTTACAGAGTGCGCGGTTGTTTTCGCGGAAAATCAAAAACAGGTTGAAAAAATACTTTCCTGTAAATCAAATATTCCTTTATTAAAAACATTAATTTCATTTGATCCTGTAGACGGCGAAGTTGAGCGCGGCGCCGAGGCTCAGGGCGTTAACATACTTTATTTTGATAGTTTGGCGGCGATTGGAAAGAAGCGCGAAAATCTTCATGTTGGCAGTACAGAAGCGGAAATGGAAAAAGGTGACAGTGAAGATCTTGCGACAATTATTTTTACTTCCGGCACCACAGGCGAGCCGAAAGGCGTAATGCTTTTACACAGGAATTTTCTTTGTCAGCTTCCGCATTTTATTTTGATCTTTGAATTAAAGCCCGGCGATATTTGGCTTTCCATGCTGCCTGTCTGGCATGTATATGAACGTCTCATGGAATACGCGATTTTTTATCACACAACAAGCATTGCGTATTCAAAACCGATTGGTTCCATATTGATGGAAGATATGCAGGCAATCCGTCCGCACTGGATGGTGAGCGTTCCGCGCGTTTGGGAAGCGATCATGGACGGCATTAACCGGAAAGTAAAAGCTCAAGGAGCGCTTGTAAAAAAATTATTCGATCTTACGGTCGCTATATCAATGATGTTCACTCATTTTAAAGATTTAACTTTCCATCTTCTGCCCGATTTTCACGGACGTTTCCGCGCGCTGGATTCCGTTATGGGATTTTTTCCGTGGCTTCTGCTTCTTCCTATTCGCGGATTATTTTACGTAACAATTTATTATAAAATTAAGCGCGTGTTCGGCGGACGTTTTAAAGCCGGCATTTCAGGCGGCGGCTCTCTTCCGTCGAAAGCGGACTTGTTTTTTAACTCGATTGGCATAAGGCTACAGGAAGGTTACGGTTTAACGGAAACCGCTCCTTTAGTTTCTGTGCGTCAATACAAACGCTCGCGCCGCGGAACTATCGGACAGGTATTGCCTAATACAGAAGTAAAAATTATTGACAAAAAAGGCAAAGAAATTCCGCCGGGGCGAAATGGGATAATTTTTGTAAAAGGCAATCAAGTAATGAAAGGTTATTATAAAAAACCAGACCTGACAACGGCTGTTCTTGACGCGGAAGGCTGGTTTAACACCGGCGATATAGGCATGCTTACCCATAACAACGAGTTGCGCATAACAGGCAGAGAGAAAGATACAATTGTTTTACGGGGCGGCGAAAATGTTGAGCCGGTTCCGATCGAATGTAAATTAAGGGAAAGTCCGTACATTCTGCAGTGTATGGTAGCGGGACAGGATCAAAAATATCTTGCGGCTCTTATTATTCCCATACAGCAGGCAATCATGGACTTTGCCGAAGAAAATTCGATTCCGATTGTCGATTACGAACTTTTGCTGCAGCAGCCTGAAATCAATGAATTGATTTCCAGCGAAATTTCTGAATATGTAAGCTCAAAAAATGGATTTAAGTCATACGAGAAAATTAATAAATTTGTCCTTTCTGCAAGGCCGTTTGAAGCAGGAAAAGAATTATCCGGCAAAGGCGAACTTCTGCGTCATAAGATAATGGAAATTTACGGTAAAGAAGTTCATAAGCTGTTCAAAGGATAAATTTGCAATAACACGCGATACTCCTCATACTTGACCATAGCGCGCGCTGCGTATACCATTAACTGTCTGCGTCAGGAACCGTGCGAGTATGCGCCGCCTAACCCCGCCAGGTTCGGAAGGAAGCAACGGTAAGCGGATGCCTGCTGCGCCGCGGCCCTCCTGGCGCAGGCTTTTCTATAAATTAATTAAATGCTATGCTGTCAATATGGCGTTTTCCGGGTACGAGGTTACAGCTTCCAAATACAGACCAAAAACTTTTGACGAATTAGCAGGGCAGGAATTTGTCGTTTCTACTCTTAAGAATTCGCTTGTAAGCGGACATATCGCGCATGCGTATCTTTTTTCCGGCCCCAGAGGCTGCGGAAAAACCAGCGCCGCCCGTATTCTGGCTCGTTCGCTCAATTGCGAAAAAGGCCCCGAAGCAGGTCCGTGCTCCGGAGAAAATGAACTCTGTGATAACTGCCGCGCTATAAGCCAGGGCGCAAGCATGGATGTAATTGAAATTGACGGCGCGTCCAATAATAAAGTTGATGAAGCGCGCCAGATAATCGACGAAGTTCTTTTTCCGCCGCAGGCAGGCCGCTACAAAGTTTATATTATTGACGAAGTGCACATGCTTACCAATCAGGCGTTTAACGCGCTTTTAAAAACTATCGAGGAGCCGCCGCCGTACATTGTTTTTATTTTTGCGACAACGGAACTTCATAAAGTTCCCGCGACGATTAAAAGCCGGTGCCAGCAGTTTAATTTCAGATTGATACCGATAGAAACGATTCAGGGAATACTTAAAAAAATCTGCGCCGAAAAAAATATCGAAGCCGAAGATGACGCCCTGTTTTGGATTGCCAGAGAATCAACCGGCAGTATGCGCGACGCTTTCACTCTTTTTGATCAAATCGCCTCTTTTTCCGCAGGCAGTATTCGCAGCGAACTAATCCGCGAAAAACTCGGCATTACCGGTCTTGAAAAACTCAACGCTCTTGCGCAAGCATGCGCCGAAAATGACGCGCCATCCGCTTTCGCGCTGACGGATGAAATTCTCGGCAGCGGCGTCGCTCTTGAACAATTTGTTATTGATCTTGCCGGATTTTACCGCAGTCTGTTACTCATTAAAAACGGCGTTACAAGGGAGTCCATTCTGGGTTACCGTCCGGCTTTATTCTGCGCGAAAGCGCTTGAAACCTACGATTCAATCCGTATTGAACAGGCGCTGGACATTCTGCTGGAATGTTACCGCAATATCCGTTATTCGATATCTCCGCGCTTCGAACTGGAAACCGCTGTTTCAAAATTAACATGGTTAAATAAATGGGTATCTCCTTCGGAACTTAAAGAAGCTGTTGATAAGGCGCGGGCCGCTTTAACCGCGGGAGGCTCTTCCGGCGGCGGTTCCGCGCAAACCGCGGATTATAAAAATATTACCGCGTCCGCTCCGCGAACTGAAACACCGGCGCCGCGCGCTGCCTCCGCTCCGCGCAACGGCGAAGAGCGTTCGTTAATAGACGAGTTTCAGCGCAGAATTGCGGGGAAAGACAAAACGCTTTCGGATGAAGCTGCCGCAGATGACGCGGATGTTCCTATGTGGGACAGCGTTCGCAGCGCTCGAAAAGAAGAAAAAGAAAACCCTCCGCAGGTAGAAAATGTGCTTTCAAAAATTCCAGGAACGGTTGTTGAATAAAACGGAGCAGATATGAATATTAATCCATTCGATCTTTTAAAAAACGCGCAAAAAATTCAAGAGCAGATGAACGGCTTTCAGGATAAACTCGCGGATATTTCCGCAACAGGAGCCGCTGGCGGCGGACTTGTCGAAATAGAAATCAGCGGAAAGCTGGAATTGCTTTCAGTGCGCATCTCTAAGGAAGCTATGGAAGGCGGCGATGCGGAAATGCTTCAGGATTTAATTATGGCGGCGTTTACAGACGGCATGGCAAAAGTTAAAGAAGCAATCAGCAGCGAAGTTGGTTCGATGACGGGCGGCATGAATATTCCCGGCTTTCCGGGAATGGGTTGAGTTTATATCTTTACCCTGCCTCTGAAACTCCGCGACAAGGTAAGCTTATCAATATATTCAATATTTCCGCCGACAGGCATTCCGGATGCGAGACGCGTAATTTCTACAGGATAATCTTTTAATGTTTTTTGCAGATATAATGACGTTGTGTCGCCTTCAACTGTAGGATTCAGCGCGAGGATAAGTTCTTTTACCGTGCCTTCGCGCAATCTGCTGATAAGTTTATCAATAGAAAGGTTTGCGGGGCTTACGCCTTCCAGCGGAGCGATTAAGCCGCCCAGAACATGATAGACACCTTTGAATTCGCGTCCTTCTTCGATTATACGCATATCCTGCGCGGATTCCACTATGCAGATAACAGATTTATCCCGATCCGAATCGGAACAAATAAAACATGGGTCAGTTTCCGTAAAACCGCCGCAAACGCCGCACTTCTTTATCGCTTGATGAAGCCCTGCCAGTTCTTTTGCCAGCGCTTGCGCCAAAGCCGGGTTTGAATCCAGAATATGATATGTAATTCTTCCTGCGCTTTTTTTCCCGATTCCCGGCAGTTTTGAGAATAATGTTACCAGTCTGTCAATAGCAGTATGACTCATCTGTCTTTCCCCTAGTGGAAATCACCCCAGCGTTTTCCTGTTTCTGCAGTTACGCGCAATGGTATTACAAGGCTTGCTGCTTTTTCCATTTCCGCTTTAATAAGTTTTACGGTTTCTTCGGCGTTATTTTCAGGACACTCAAGAATTAATTCATCATGCACCTGCAGCAGGATTTTTGCGGGGCTGTTTTCTTTTACAAGCCGTTTGTCTAAATTGAGCATGGCAGTTTTTACAATGTCAGCCGCGGAGCCTTGAATCGGCGTGTTTACCGCAACGCGCTCTGCCGCCGATTTTTCTGTTTTGTTACGCGAATTTATAGTGGGAATATAACGCCGCCGTCCTGAAATTGTCGTAATATAGCCTTGTTGTTCTACTTTTTTAATTGTGTTTTCTATGAACCGGCTGACGCCTGAGTATGTGTTAAAGTAGGCTGTTATAAAATTCTGCGCCTCTGTGCGGCTGATGCTTAATTCATTTGCAAGGCGGAACGCGCTCATGCCGTAAATTACGCCGAAGTTGATTGTTTTTGCCATTCGCCTCTGCTCGGTTTTTACCAGGCTTTCGTCAATGCCGAAAATCAGCGCGGCAGTTCGTATATGCACGTCTTTTCCGCTTTCAAAGGAAGAAATTAAATTTTTATCTCCGGAAAGATGAGCGAGAACAACAAGCTCAATCTGGCTGTAATCGGCGGAAATTAAAACGCAGCCGGGTTTTGCGATAAACGCTTCGCGGATACGCCTGCCTTCTTCGGCGCGGATAGGAATATTCTGCATATTGGGTTCGCGGCTGGAAAGCCTGCCCGTCGCTGTTCCCGTCTGCACAAAATTTGTGTGAAGTCTCCCTTCACTGTCTGCCATGCCGGCTAACGTATCAACATAAGTTGATTTTAATTTTGACAATGTGCGGTGCCGAAGGATGAGAGCAGGCACCGGATCTTCGCGCGCAAGCTCTTCAAGAGCGGCGGCGTCGGTAGAGTAGCCTGTTTTTGTTTTTTTTCCCGGAGTAAGTTTCCGTTCTACAAAAAGAACTTCCTGAAGCTGCTTGGTGCTTGCGAGGTTAAACTCATGCCCGACTGTTTTCCATGTTTCGGATTGTATTTGATTAAGCTCAACGGCCAGTTCTTTTCCGTATTCAACAAGCGCTTTTGGCTCAATTTTAATTCCTTCGCCTTCCATTTCGGCGAGAATCGGCAGTAGCGGCATTTCCAGATTTTCAAAAAGATTTAAAGCGTCTATTTTTTTCAACACAGGCTCAATATAATGTTTTAACCTTACGCAAAAATCAACGTCTTCTCCCGAATAGCGCACGGCGGTTTCCAACGAGACAGCGTCGAAGTTCGCGCCCTTCGGAACAATGTCCGTATACTTGATGGGAGAACAGTCAAATGTGTACGCGACAAGCGAATCCAGAGAATAATTATTACGTTCAGGATCAGCGAGCCATGATGCCACCATGGTGTCCCAAATTTTACACTGCCACCTGTCAATTCCCCAGCCTCGGCTGACCTTGTAATCAAATTTGGCATTATGCGCCGCGATTGTGATTTCCTTATCTGCGAATAAAGGGGAGAAAAGCGCGCGAACTTTGCCGGGGTCAAGAAAATCCTGGTTTTCACCGGTTGCTGAACCTACTCCGTGAGGCGCAACAGGAATATAAAAACCTTCTTTTGGTTTTAGCGCGAGCGAAATACCAATCGGGCGCGAGTTCCACGCGTCCAGAGAATCGGTTTCAAAATCGATCGCGGCGAATTTTTGTTTTTTTATCTGTTCAATAAGAGTTTTTAATTCGTCAAAGTTAAGAATTGCTTTATAAACGCCGTCGCCAAGCAGCGAAGAATCCGCCGCGCCGAAAACCGCTTCTTCGCGCTGTTGAATATTTTCTTCCGCTGTCTGTCCGTTAACATTCTGCTCGGCTAAAGCGGCATCAGCGGAATTACCGTCTTCTTCCGCTCGCGGTAATGAATTTATGCTAACATTTGGATCCAGCAGCTTCGCGCTTTGCCTGATGCCTTCGCGCATTAAAACTTTTGCGCCGGCGCTTCGGTTCAGCTCTTCGGCCGACAAATCGTCAATCGAAGTAATTGCTAATTCAACATCATTACGCAGACGAATAAGCGATTGAGAAAAGTAAGCGCTTTCTTTTCCTTCAGAAATTTTCCTTCCTGTAGAGCCTTCGATCGCGGCGATGTTTTTATAAATATCATCGAGGGAACCGTAACGCGCCATTAATTTAACCGCGATTTTTTCGCCTATTCCCTTAACGCCTGTAATATTGTCGGCGCTGTCGCCGATAAGAGAAAGCAAGTCAAGCACTCTTTCAGGTTCTACGCCCCATTCCGCTTTTACTTCATCAGGACCGACAAGATCCCAAACAGGGCCTGAACTTGTCGGGATTGCTTCGCTTCTGTTTATTTTCGCAGGCCGCAGTTCATATATTCCTCCGCCCACAAGCTGAAGCAGGTCTTTGTCCGACGAAAGAATGTAGCACTGCCGGTTTTCTTTTTTGCATTTTTCGGCGAGAGTGGCGATAATATCATCGGCTTCGAAGCCTTCCGCTTTCAGGCATTGAATGCCGAGAGTTATTAAAAATTCTTCAACTAACGGAACCTGTTCATGCAAATCTTCCGGCGCTTTCTGTCTGTTTGCCTTGTATTCACTGTACATCTGATGCCGGAATGTCGGAACGCGCGAATCAAAAATAGCCGCAAGGCGCAGAGGTTTTTGAGGTTTATCTAAAAGTTTTCCGTTTATACCGGCAACAGGAGCGCCGTCATAAAGAAGCGAAACTACAGTGCGCGCAAACCCGAAAAGAGCGGAAACATTTTTTCCCGCGTTATTGCGGAGAGGACGGGTTAGAAATGCGAAATAAGAGCGGTATATTAAACCATATGCGTCGATTAAATAGAGCGGAGGGAGAGCGTTTTTCATGTTTTACATACTAGCATGAGTACATCGAACCTTGCAACGACATGTAATATATGTAATACTTATTTTATGAGCGAAAATTCCGGCGATAAAAAAGATTCCGGCGGCCCTATGTTTCCGTTTGGGCCCAATGGCCCGAAAATGCCCGATTTTAAAGGATTTGGAGGTTGGAAATATCTTCTCATCTATCTTGCCATTCTGCTTGTAGGAATGAGCCTTTTTAATTTTGTGTTTCTCCATAAATTGAATCCCGCGATCGATTTTTCTGAATTCAAATCAAGGATTGTTTCAGGCGAAATAAAACGCGTTGAATTAACCGATTCATATTTTACAGGATTTACAAATCCCGACAGCAGAGGATCTTCAAGAACTTCCGCCGCGCGTTCTTACAGTTCCATGCAGGATAGAGTATACCGGACTGTATCAATATACGATCCTGAATTTATCAAATTACTGGACGAAAAAAATGTTTCCTATGGCGCGGTTTCCCGCGAAGGAAACGCCGTTCTCAGTTTTATTTTTAGCTGGGTGCTGCCCATCGCTTTCTTCATTTTTATCTGGCGCTTTGTTTTTAAACGCATAGGCAATATGGGCGGTAATGTACTTTCAATCGGACAAAACCGCGCGGTCATTGTCGCAGAAGGCGATATTATCACTCGCTTCAGCGATGTTGCGGGAGTTGATGAAGCAAAAGAGGAACTTGTTGAAGTTGTCGATTTTTTAAAGAGCCCCCAAAAGTACAAAGAGATCGGCGGAAAGATTCCAAAAGGCGTGCTTTTGGTCGGCCCTCCGGGAACAGGTAAAACGCTTCTTGCCCGCGCTGTCGCAGGCGAGGCCGGAGTCTCATTCTTTCGCATGAGCGGAGCCGACTTTGTAGAAATGTTCGTCGGCGTCGGCGCTGCGCGCGTTCGTGATCTGTTCAAACAGGCAAGAAGCAAAGCGCCCTGTATTGTATTTATTGATGAGTTAGATGCAATCGGCAAGAGCCGGATCAACAGTATATCGGGCGGAAACGATGAGCGCGAACAAACGCTTAATCAGCTTCTTGTAGAAATGGACGGTTTCGACGGCACGACCGGTCTTATCATTCTGGCTGCCACAAACAGACCCGATGTTTTGGATCCCGCGCTTCTTCGCCCGGGAAGATTCGACAGGCAGGTGCTTGTAGACAGACCCGACCTCAAAGGCAGAGAAGAGATTTTAAAAATTCATTCCAAGTCTGTAATCCGCGATCCTGCTCTTGATCTTGAAGCTGTCGCCCGCGTAACATCCGGTTTTTCAGGCGCGGATTTGGCGAACATTGTAAATGAAGCGGCTCTTTTGGCGGTCAGAGCGGGGCGCAAAATGGTAACTCAGCGCGACTTTGACGAGGCAATCGAAAAAACCATTGCCGGTCTCCAGAAAAAAACAAGAGTGCTCAAGGAAAAAGAAAGAAAACTTACCGCGTACCACGAAGCGGGTCACGCGATTATCGCCGCTTTTACACCTAACGCCGATCCTGTGCAGAAAATCTCGATTATTCCCCGCGGTTTCGCTCTCGGTTACACCTTACAGCTGCCGTTAGAAGACCGCTACACGGTGACAAAATCAGATCTTCTCGGCAGAATAGACATTCTCCTCGGCGGACGAATAGCCGAAGAAATGATCTCAGGCGAATATTCAACAGGCGCCGCAAACGACTTAACCAAAGCCACAGACATTGCCCGTAAAATGATCACCGATTACGGCATGAGCGATCGTTTCCGCAATGTCGCGCTGACGTCACGCGCAATGGGTATGATAGGTCAGGAACAGCACGAACCGGCATTCCACCGTGAATACGCGGAAAGCACTCAACAGTACGTTGATGAAGAAATCGCGCGCGTTATCGAAACCGAGTATGCCAAATCTAAATCGATTCTTGAAGAAAAGCTGGAGATACTGCACAATGTTTCAAATGCCTTGCTGGAAAAAGAGACGTTAGACGAAAAAGAATTCAAAGCGCTGATTGGCGACGGTATTTTAATTGAAGTTTAGCGCTTCAGAATACAATGATCTGTTATTTTTTAGACCCTGCCAGATATTGCTGTGTCAGATCATTAACCATCTTCTGCAGCGAGTCGTTAAAATCCTTAACATAAACCGAAACCTCGCTGTTCGATGTGCCCTCGGGCAGAAAGAACTGATAAGGTTCCACATTTAAAGCAGCCGATAATTTTGCCAGTGTTTTTGCCGAAACGCCTTTTTTACAATTTTCTATATCATTAATAAAGTTATGTGTAAGATCTGTGTTTTGCGCGAGACTTAATTGCGACATATTGTGTAACGCCCGCAGGCGTTTCATGTTACTGCTGATCAATTTGTAAATGTATAGTTCATTAATTTCTATTTTCTTTGCCATGTTTCATTTTCATTTCTTATATAGTTATTTGCAAATAACTAGAGGCAAATATATTGTCGCTGTCAGTAATTGTGATTATTTTCTTTTACAGTTCTTAATTAGTTAATAAAGTTAATCCGTTTAACAGCATAACTTCAGGACGGTATTCAAAGTGCATTGTGTCAAACATCGGCCACTTGCCGCCCCAGACAAAACCGTGAACTTCAAATGTTTTAATAACGGAAGCAGGAGGATGATATCTTTCGTTATACGAAACATTGTACCAATCGTCTCTATACTGCGATGTCCAAAGCCAGTATGTCTGCTTATTTCCCATGTTACGCGGAAGAAGATCGACAGCAAGTCCGTATGAGTGAAAAGAACGCGATTGTGTTTCCGCTATATTACGCCAGCCGTATCCTTCAATACTACCCATGCCGTTTATCCAAGTTTGAACCTGCGGATCAACTTTTCCCAATTGCAGAATGATCGATTCAACAGCCGCAAGTTTTTTTTGAATCGCCTGATGAACTCTTGTTGATTTTCCAAGGAAAGAGATCCTTACAAGTTTTTTTTCTGTTTCCGCGCGGTTAGGCGCCTGCCAAAGCTCATCAAGAAAAAAAGAAGATCGCCTGGGAGGATTTTGACTTCTGTTTTCGGTCCAGCTATTATACCTTTTAATTTCTTCGGGAGTGAGTTCCTTCCACGGCGGCAATTCTTCAGGATAATTATAAAATTGATTCGGTCTGTAATTTTCTGTATTTTCAAGCATATTCTCAGGAAGCAGTCTTCCGCCGGCAAAGCAGTACCATTTATCATTCATCAGCAAAGCCCAGTCATTATTGCGGAATTCCGCTTTTTCAATCCTGTCAGGATATGCCTGTATTAATGATTTTACTATTCGTTCCGCTCTTGTCGGCTGTGAAACCGGCGGAGGTTCAGGCGCAGTTGTATGAAGTTCAGGTTCTGCAGATTTTTGCTTTCCGCCCAGGGCAAAAATATTAACTGCGGAAAATATTATTAAAATAACGCTTAACCTGATTCTGGCCATTTATTGGTACCCTATTAATAAGTTATTAATTATATTATAATATCGAGTTATGGGGAACATACTAAAACACGGCGTAGAAATGTATAAGCAAACAATGAAGGTGAACCAAGAACCCGCCGCTCTCTATAAAGAAACCCAAAAAGTAAAAAAACCTGTCTATACGCCGAAACCCGCGGACAGCGGTAAAACTCCGAAAGAATCAAAATACCGGAGAGTAGCCAAGTTTCTCATTTTAATCGGCAGTGAAAATGCCGCTGAAATCCTTGCCGAACTTGATCCTCAGCAGGTTGCGGAAGTTTCAAAAGAAATCGCGTTTATTAAAGTTATAAGACCTGAAGAAAGAGAAGATATATTCGCGGAATTTCATGAGCTGTTATCAAAGCCCTATATTTATTCCGGCTCTTCACACGGCGGCATCGAAACAGCGCGGCGAATCCTTTACGCTGTGAAAGGACCGGAAAAAGGCGAAGAGATTTTAAATAAAGCTGTTCCTGAATCAAAAGAAAATCTTTTTAGTTTTCTGGAAGATTTTTCCTGTGAACAGCTTGTAATGCTTTTAAAAGAAGAAAGCGCTCAAACTGCAGCTCTTATTTTAAGCAGGATGTCATCAAAAATTTCCGCAGGTACCATCAGTAAATTAGCGCCGGATAGAAAAGCCGAAGTGCTTCTTCGAATGGCTCGTCAAAGTGAAGTCGCGCCTGAAGTGCTGGAGCAGGTATCGGCGGCGTTAAAAGAAAAAGCGAGGCTTATAGGCAGCGGTTCAAAAGATATAGAAATTGACGGCATGCAGACGCTGGCTGCGATTTTAAAACACGGCGATTATTCTTTCGGCGACAGGTTAATCAATGAGATTGAAGATGAGAGCCCTGAGATTGGGCAAAACTTAAAAGAAAAATTATATACGTTAGATGATATAATCGACGCGGTGGATCGTCCTATTCAGGAAAAATTAAAAACCATGACAGATTATGATATTGCCGTTTTGCTTAAAGGCAGAAAAGATGAATTTTACGAAAAAATTATGTCATGTGTTTCAGCAGGACGAAGAAAAACAATCCGCGAGGAAAATGAAATTATCGGCGCTGTGCCTAAACGCGAATGTGACGATGCCGCGAAAACTTTTCTTTCCTGGTTCAGAACTGCCCGTGAAAACGGCGATATTATACTCTACAGTGATGAGGATGTGCTTGTATGACTAAAACCAATTTGAACAAAGGGCAGATATTAGACAGCGGATTTTCAATTCTGGATATTGTTCCGCTTGATGAATTAAAAGCACAGGGCATTTGGGCTAAACACAAAACAGGAGTTGAAGTTTTTCACGTTTTAAACGACGATTCCGAAAATCTTTTTTCATTTTCTTTCGCGACTTTCCCGCAGGATAATACAGGCGTTGCGCACATTCTTGAACATTCGGTTCTTTGCGGCTCCGAGCGTTATCCGCTAAAAGACGCGTTTATTGTTCTTGCTCAGGGAAGCCTTCAAACTTTTTTAAACGCGATTACTTTTCCGGATAAAACTGTGTATCCCGCGAGTTCTACAAATGAACACGATTATTTTAATTTAATGTCCGTATACGGAGACGCTGTTTTTCGTCCATTGCTTCCGGAATGGACATTTATGCAGGAAGGGCACAGGCTGGAATATCAGGATACAAAACTTGTTATTACAGGCATTGTTTATAACGAAATGAAAGGCGCATATTCGTCTTTGGATACTTATGCGGGTCATTGGTCTGTTAAAGCGGTGATGCCGGGAACTCCCTATGATTTTGAATCGGGCGGAGATCCGCAGGATATTCCAGATTTAACATGGAGCGGTTTAAAAGAATTTCATCGCAGCAGATATTCGCCCGCAAATTGCAGAATATTTCTCGCAGGAAATATCCCCACGGAAAAGCAGCTGGATTTTTTAAATAAAGAGTTTTTCTCGGTAATTCCGGGCGGGAAAACCTGCGAGCCGATCTTAAAAACGCAGCGTTGGAGCGAGCCTAAGAAATTACATATACCCTGTCCCGCGGGAAGCGAGCGTAAATCCACAATTTTCCTTTCTTGGCTTTGTTCTGATATTACAAATATAAATGAAAATATCGCGCTGGCTGCATTAACAGAAATTCTTTTAGGTCATGACGGTTCTCCTTTAACAAGGATTCTAATTGAATCGGGTTTTGGCGAAGATATTACGCCTGTATCGGGTCTTGAGGGCGAGATACGCGAAACATTATTTGTCGCGGGACTGAGAGGCGTAAACGGCGATCCGGAAATAATGAGCAAATCTGTGGAAGATTTAATAACAGGCGAGCTGCAAAAACTTGCTGACGAAGGAATCCCCAAAGAGGAAATAGAAGCCGCTCTTCTCGCGCTCGAGTTTTCGCAGCGTGAAATACGCCGTTCCGGAGGCCCGTTCTCGCTTGTTTGGATGCGCCGCTCCCTGCGCGGATGGCTGCATGGCTGTAAACCCTGGGAAAGCCTTTTAATTGAAGACGCTCTTAATAAAATTAAAGAAAATATTGCGGCAGATGACAGATACTTTGAAAATCTTATCAAAAAATATTTTCTTAATAATCCTCACCGCGCGCTTGTTATACTTGAGCCCAAAGATGATTTTCTTCAGAAACAGGAAGATCGTTTAATTAAGAAACTCGCGGAAAAGGATAAAAGATTTAACGAAGCAGAACGCCAGGAGGTGTTTGAAAAATCTCTTGCTCTGGAAAAAGTGCAGAGCGAAGCGGATACTCCGCAGGCTCTCGCGTCGATACCGCATCTTTCGCGTAACGATCTTTCCGCAGAGTACGAAAAGATTCACCGCCGGGAAGAAGATTTTAAAGGGGTTCCCGCGTTATGCCACGAGCTTTACACTAACGGAATTACATACATCGATCTTTCCTTTCCGGTTGATATTTTTCCGTTTGATGATTATCCATGGCTTCAATTGTTTGCGAGATCGGTTGTTTCAGTCGGACTTCCCGGTATGGACTACGGCGAAGTTTCAAGTTTAATGGCCCGCACAGTCGGCGGTTTTATTACCCAGCTGCATACAGGTTCGGCAGTTAATGGCACTCCAGCCTATTTAAAAACAGCTTCCGGCGATTATGATCTTGCGGGCCGCGACTGGATTTTTTTCAGATTAAAATGCCTTGATGAAAAAATCGCTCCTTCTTTAGATCTGGCTCTGCGCATGATCAACGAAGCGGATTTTACCGACAGCAGACGGATAAACGATCTTGTTTTAGAGATGAAAAACGAAATTAATTCCAGCCTCGCTCCAATTGGGCATATTTATTCATCCGGCAGAGCGGGAAGAATCAGATCGCGTTCAAAGTATGTTGAAGAAAAATGGTGCGGCTTATCGCAGATTGATTTTGTTTACCGTCTTACAAAAATGGAAACAGCAGAGGTTATTAAAAAATTAATTTATATTCAAAAAAAGATAAAAAGCGCGGGATTGATTGTAAATATAACAGGCTGCGCTCAGGGGCTTTCCATAGCCGGCGGTGAAATAACAAAAAGATTCAGCAATTTCGGTCCGCCTGTGCCGCGGCTTAATACCGGCGCGGTTGAAAACGAGCTTAAGGCTGAAGTTTTCGCTTCAAAATCCCTGCAAGTAGGTTTTGCCGCATTGTCGCTTAGAGCCGCCGCTTTTGACACCGTAGAACAAATCGCCGAAATGGTTTTAACGCATCAGCTAAGCACCGGCGCGTTATGGGAAGATATCCGCATGAAAGGCGGCGCGTACGGCGCTTTCATTAACAGCGACAGCCTTGAAAACTGCGTATCTTTTGCCACCTACCGCGATCCAAATCCCCTGCGTTCGCTGGACGTTATTTCTTCCATACTTAAAAACAGCCAAAATGAAGAAGGTATTAAATACTGCGGAAACGGCGATGAAGATTATCTTGTAAAAAGTATAATCGGCTGTTACGCGAAAGAAGTGCGCCCGCGGACAAGCGCCGAAAACGGTCTGGTGGACTTCTATCGTTTCCTTTACGGCGTTGAAGATATTTACCGTAAAAATAAGCTGGAAAGATTAATTTCCGTTTCAACAGAGGATATAAAATCGGCTTTTTCTTCTCTTGGTTCAAGGGTTGCTTCAAAGCCCGTTGTTATTGCGGGCATTAAAACGGCGGAAGAAGCGGCAAAAACGCTTGGCGTTGACGTTCAAATGCTGCCAGTGTAAATCACTGCTTCTTTAAAGAATCTTTAAACAGCTGATCCGCGTCCAGCTTTTCATCAACGCCGAACAACGGTTTTATACCGTCGTTATTCAAGCTTCTGAAAAGCGGTCCTGGTCTGTTATCGCCGTATGCCCAGCTGTTTTCATTATTTACAAGATAATCCAGAAGAGTAACAGCAGACAGCGAGAAGAAAATTAAGGCAGTGTTAATTCTCTTTTCAGGCGGCAGCATCATATCGAGCCGTCTTGATATTGGATTGGGAACCTGGAAATTGTATTGCTCCCAGGGATTGTTTATTCCTCTGCATATGGCTTTTGCGGCAGCTCCTCCGGCGCGCGTTCCCTGTTCAATACCAAGCGCGACAGATGTTAATATTTTACGCAGTTTTCTTGTTTCGCTGTAAATCGGAACAATGTCGCTCTTCGGAAACGGGGGCGGTCCTACGGAATCAAATTTATAGTACGGAAGGAAGTAAAGCCTTTTTATCCAATGAAGTTCGTTCAGAGTTTTTTTTGCGTAAGGAGACGACCTTGAGTCTCCCGAGTTTTCAAGCATGCGGCAATATTCATTCAGGCGCGGAAGGTAATCCCTTGTAAAACTGTCTTCTATGAAGCTGCGCCAGTTATTAAGCGAATTGCCTATTTCGTCGGTTACTTTAGTCGCAACGCCGTCAGAACCCGTTATCATTCCGAAGTTCACATAACGCATGCCAATAAAAAGATCATCCAGAATGTGCAGCAAAACAGCTACATGCTGAAGCGGATCTGTAGGCGCGATTAATTCAAACCCGTGCCTCATGCTGTATACATTTGCAAAATACGGATAAAAGTCCGGGTGTTCTTCAAGTCTATTCCATCCGGCTTTCGGGAATAAAACCTCCATCGCCGAGCGTCCCTGTTCCATTGCCTTGCGTTCAGATTTTTCTGCTTCTTCTTTTGCTTTTCTAGCGATAACTTTGGGATCATTCGGATCTTCTTTCGGTTCCTCGATTTCTTCTTCAGCCGCTTCTGTTTCATCATCCGCGGTTTCTTCTTCGGTTGTTTCATCATCTCCCGCGCTTTTTTGCAGAGAATCTACATCGATACTTTCAATTTGCTGCGGAGCTAAATCCGCGGCGTTTAATTGTTCAGTTTCCGCGATATTAAGAAAAGCGATATACCGTCTGCGTCTTTCGATAAAGAAGCGTTCATAGACAATGTAGCGATCTGATATCAATTTCATCAGTAGGGGATAAAGACCAAAACGGACATTTTTGCGGATATCAACAAGCGAAGCGATAATATTGCGGATTACGTTCTGATACTTATCCTGCGCTTCCATTGGGCTTTCTATGTACAGAATTTTATAAATCAATTTGAATGCGGATTTAATATTTTCTATCGACAGATCATCTATTACAAACAGCGGCTTGTAAATCCCTCTTAAAACATCAGAAAAATCCGTAACTCTGATTGAACGCGGATGAGCTTGCAGTTCAGAAATATTTTTTGAGAGCGTTTCAATATCCCAGCTGCGGATTGTATCAATCATTTTATACACAAATAAAGAAGCTCTTTTTAATTTATTATTTCGTTTAGCGTTATTCTTCGGTATAAGACCTCTTGCCGCGTTAACAAGCCTTTCAATCTTGCTGTAATATTCGTTCATGCGGACTAATACAAACCGCGAGTTAACATAGTCTATCGGCTCTTTAAAGAATGAGAAAATTGACGTAAGAACCTGCATGGAACTTTTAATTTCAAATATAACCTGACCAGCGTACTGATCAATCTTAACTCTTTCTGTGTAACTGAGTTTTGCTGGAACAGTAGGATCGTCTCCGGGGTACGGTCCTGATTTTTTCTGCTTGGATGGCTTAGCGCTGGTTTCATCATCCGGCGCAAGATCGATACTTCTGCGTTTGCTTTTGCCGATAGGAGAGTCGCTTTTCTTTTTATCAGCTTCAGCGGCGCGTTCAGTGCCTACTTCGCCGCCGAGAAGCTGAGCCATGCGTTTAGCTTCGTTTTCGTCTTTTACGCCCAGTCTGTTCCTGACGCCGCTTAGTTCGCCAGGCGCGTAAATCGCGTTATTCTTCTTTGCCATACTCACACCCGTAAATAAAGTTTTTCTCCCAGTCCAAAAAGATTCTTTATCTGAATTTTTTCTCCGTCGGAATTTACAAGCACTCCGTTATAATAACCTAAAGGAGCGTTAAAATCGACATTTGTAATTAACATTTTTGCGCCGCTTTTATTCGCCTCTTTCGGGGTAAATGTCAAATCAACCATTCCTTCAACATCCTGAATAATCCAGTCATTATCCTTACCGTTGGGCATCGTTATCAGCACCGGCGGAAGCGGAGTTAGTTTTCCGTTAACCCATAAAGCGTTCTCGTTATTCTTGTTTGTTTCTCTAGCTTGATTTTCGGCAATATGAAAGCCAAAACGCCTGTTTTCATCATCAAAACCTTCCGCGCTGCAGATTGTCGTATACATCCTGTACGGGAAAAAACCCTTGCAATCTAAAAAAACCCCCGAACTATTTTGATGTTTCAGATGAACGCGCTTCCCGTCAAAAACAATGTCTCCGTTGACAGGGGCAAACGCCTTATATGTATACATGATCTTTTGCCCCGACAAAGCAAGCGATGTTGCCATCGGCGTTACTTCTTGACTGTTTATTTTATAGGAAAGATGGACGGTAAGCGGCGGTTTTTTTCGTTTTGCTTCAATATTGATGTCAAGTTTGACTGTATCGGCGTCCAGCCAGTTATGAATGCGGAAAAAAAACTGTAAAGACCGGCTATCCACCGACGAATTCGCCAAACTGATCGGAAGATGCCAGCCGGTACCCGGTCTTATTTTCCTAAAAAGGAATTTTTGTTCATTTACTTTATCATAAAGCAGCACTTGAGCCATTCTATAAAGTTTTACGTTACAAAATATCGCTTCCAGCAGAAAATTTTCGTTATTCGCGCTAAAACACTGCCATTCTTTGATTCGCCAGTCTTTCGCCCAGCGCGGTAGGGGAAATTTATATGGCTTTCTGATTTCCTGCAGATCCACCTTCTCAAAAGCTCTATTCCAAGTCCCAATAACCGGATTTCCGTCTTCGATAGGGGAGGCTCTCGGAGGTAATATTTCCCTAGTATACATCTATTCTAGAGTCTATCATATTTTAGATTCTTATGCAAAAAGGACAGATTTTTACTTCGCATAGCACACTACAAATAGGTGACTGACACCATAATTTGAGATAAAATACAATAAAGGCGGGATTATTATGATATGTGACGCTTCTAATCCGAAAGGTTCGGGAATTGTTGATGTTTGGCAGGAGAATGCCGTTTTACGGTTTGGCGCGGTAGATCGATCAGACAGGCTTACTTTGAATACTGTTTTTCAATTTTTTCAAGAAGCCGCGATCAGCCATGCCGAAAATCTTGGAGTGGGACGCGAAGATATGGCAAGAACCAAACAGGGTTGGGTTCTTTCGCGCATTACTGTGTTTATTAAAAAACGCCCAAAATACGGCGAAACTGTTACGGTACGAAGCTGGCCTCAGGGCTGGGAAAAACTTTTTGCGATCCGCAATTACGAAATAAAAGATAATGATGATGCCGCAGTTGTTTCCGCCCGAAGCGCGTGGCTTATTGTAGACCTTGATAAACGCCGCCCATTAAGACCTCAGGCGATAATGGACGAAATGCCGCAAAATAAAGGGCTAATATCGCTGACCCCTGAAGAAAACGGCGCCGCAGCGGTAACAGAGAGAGACAATCTTGTAAAAGTTGCTGAAAGAAAAGGGCTTTATAACGACATAGATTATAACGGTCATGTAAACAATGCCAGATACGTTCAATGGATCGAAGACACGATGGATTTCAAACTTCTGGAAAACGCCGATAAAATGCGGTTGGACATTAATTACCTGAACGAAATCCTTGAAAACGAAGACATCGAAATTTTTTCAGCCAAAGTTGATGACGCAAGCGCGCCGATTATGTACGCCTTCGAAGGCAGAAAAAAGGAAAGCGCTCAGGCGGCGTTCAGGGCGGAACTGAGGTTGTGGGAGTAAATAATAAAAATCACCCATAAACAACTTGTTTATCAGATGTTTTAATAAATTGTTTATATGATGATATTTCCAGTTTCTTTTTTGCGTATTTTTCTTCAACTTTTCGGCTATCGCATGTTGCCTGCATATTGAGCCAATATTGAGCGCTTGTGTCAAAGAATTTTCCAAGCCGCCATGCAACATCCGCGGAAATTGCCGTTACACCGCGTAATATCTGCGACATTAAAGATGTGGATACGCCAATTTCGTGCGCAAGGCGGTATGCGCTGATCCCCATGGGGTCGAGGTATTCCTCTTTAAGAATGTCTCCAACAGTTATTATTATTTTTTTTGACATTTAATTTCTTCCTTCTTAATTAGTGGTAATCTGTAAACTCAATTTCACAAGCTTTGCTATTGCGCCAATAAAAACAAATCCTGTATTTGTCATTCACCCTTATTGACCATTGGTCTTCCCTGTCTCCTCTAAGTTTCTCCAGATGATTTGACGGCGGTGCAGCAAGTTCTCGGAGCTCTGTTGCGGCTTCAACCATGGTTAATTTAATTTCAGCTCTTCTGATAATGTCAGGAGATATTCCTTTTACAACTTCTCCGTCAAATATCTGTTTTGTTAATTTGTCTTTAAATTTTTCCACACTACCCTTTATTGCGTTAATAACATAATATTACGTTATTTGCGGAATATTGTCAAGACTTTTAATTTTAAAGAACAGCTTTGGGTGTGGGTGACTGACCCCTTTTTAAACTTTATGTAGATTTATAAGAGAGGCGAAAATATGTTTGTTAAGTATACGCTTAAAAAAACGTCATGGAACCGCAATCTCACTAGCCGCCTTTCCATCGGCAGTATAAACCCTGCGCGGATTATGCGGATCAGCATAACGCTGCCCGCGGTAGAAAAAGACGTATTTATATGTGCCTGACGGCATCGGAATTGTAAGGCTGTAATTGCCAGGTGTGGTTTCTTTAAGCTCGTACATAAAAGGATCCCAGCTGTTAAAATCGCCGGCTACGGTTATGCTTTCACCCGGCGGCCCTCTGAATGTAAAATGCAAACCTTCGGGAAGGCCGTTTAGGGGGCTTTCTTTTTGAGGCCGATGCGGCAGAGGCAGAACGGAAAAAGTCAGTCCGGAAATCGGGTCCCTGCGGATTTTTTCTACGCTTGGATCAATCGTCCAAAGCCCGTTAATGATGATTCGGTACTCCAATTCCTTTATATAGCCGGGGACTTCATACACATGAAATTGAATCCCCGAGTCTATATAAGGGTCAGGAACCTTTGCGCCCGGAGGAATCGGCGCGTTTAAACGATCCTGAGATACCAAAAGCTGCCTGAACCAGTAAGTATTGGCAAAATTTTCATGCGCAAAGGCGATTCCTACCCGTCTGAGCTTTGAATCGGCGGTAAAAACCACCATATCTTCATAAATTATGGGAGCTGTAGGGCCGCGAAGGGCTAAAATCTTGTCAATTAGTTCATAAGTTTCCCAATCCGCAGCGTTTACGGTTACTGAAAAACACGAGGTAATTACCATTAAAAGAACGAAAAATCTAATCGTTTTCATACATTCTTTACAATTATCGGTCGATATATAATTATCTTAATATGATAACCTTAATGCAGCGCGGCGGAGTTTTATGCCTTCATTAAGCGCGCTTGGTCAGTTTAGAGACTCATTTGTAAACATCGCCCGCGAGAAAGAAGATGTTAAATCCCTGAGTTTGCCCTTTGATCCTCTTCCCCTTCCCAAGAAAGAAGCGCCTCCTTTTGAATATGACAGACATGATAATTCTCCAGGTCCATTAGGCGCAAGCGCCGCAGCTGATGAATTTGACGTTAACAGTTTTATGAACGATCTGCAGGGTAACGATGTTCCGCCTGCCGATATTGCTCCGACTGATGATATGTCTTCCGGCGACGCGCTGTCGGCGCTCGGCGGTTTCCTTGATGATATAAATTCTTCGGCAGCGCAGCCGGAGGAAGACGATAGCTCTCCGCCTGATGACTTGCTCGCTGGTTTTTCCGATGAGATGGAATCCGCGCCTGCCGATTTTGCGGCTGAAGACACATCTGCCGATGAATCTCCTGCTGAAGATTTTGATATGGGAGATCTCGGCGGTGAAAATCCTGAAACCGATGAGGCACCCGCTGAAGAATTTGACATGTCGTCTCTCGGCATTGACGATGCCGGAACCGATGAGGCTCCCGTTGAAGAATTCGATATGTCATCTCTCGGCGGTGATGATACCGGAACCGATGAGGCTCCCGTTGAAGAATTCGATATGTCGTCTCTCGGCGGTGACGATGCCGGAACCGGCGATACGCCTGTTGAAGATTTCGATATGGCTGATCTTGGCGGAGAAGATTTAGGTTTCGCTGATGAAGATGAAGAAGAGGACATTGGAGGCATAGACTTGGGAGGCGAAAGCCCTCACTCCGAAGAGCTTGCCGCCGATACCGACGATTTTAATATAGAGCCGGATTCCGCTTTTGCGGATGAATTACCGGCGGATAACGCATCCGCGGAAATACTCTCCGATGATGAATCACTGCTTGACGAGTCATTTGCAGATGACGCATTCGCGGATGCCGCGCCCGGCGATGAAACTGCTGAAATCGGAGCTGCCGATGATAACATTGATCTTGGCGGTGAAATCACAAATGATCAAGACGAAAGCACAGGTGATGACTTTGCGCTTCCCGACATGGATTTTCCTGACGACGGCGGTGATGACAGCTCTGCTTTAGATTCCGATTTTGATTCTCCTCTGCCGGATACGGATTTTTCCGCCGCCGGTGATCCATTCGCGGATGACTCTTTGCTTGGAACAGGGGACGATACTTCTGCCTCAATTGATTTTGGAGGAGATTTAAGTTCCGATTTTGAATCAGATTCAATTGAATTGAGCGGAGAAACGGAACATGAAGCTGAATCGCACGATGCCGGCGTTTCAAACACAAGTTTTGGCAGTGATGATTTTGATCTTGATGGTCTTGATGATATTTTAAGCAAGTCCGCGCCGGCAGCGCTGAAAGCGCCTCCGCCCAAAAAAGGCTTGTTCGGAAGAAAAAAAGAAAAAGCCGCAGATGTTCCCGCCGCAGATGATGAAATCGAAGAAATTTCTCTTAATCAGGAAGAACTTGATAATCTTCTTCGAACGCTTTCATCATATCCGCTTAATCTAAGAATTACCTGCGAAGAAATAATCGCCGAGCAGGTTATTGAGCCTCTGCAATTGTCAAAACTGATACGCCTTCTTGTAAACGGCGCTTCCGTAAAGGAAACCGCCGCTCATGCGGAATCAATAACCGGAAAACCGATTATCATTCCCAGAAGTTTCGAAAAAGGCACGGGAGCCGCTTTTGAAGCCGAGCAGTCAAGTTTCGCGTATATCTTTGTTCATAATTTCCTTCCCGTTTTAAAAATTGTCGCTTTCGTCGCTGTGCTCGCGGCTTCTGTTTTTTATCTTAGCTATAAATTTATTTACACGCCTCTTAAAGCGGAATCTATTTATAAGCGCGGATATGAACGTATTCCCGCCGGAGAGTATCAGCGGGCAAATGAATTATTCCATGACGCTTTTACTATGCATCGCAAGAAAAAATGGTTTTACTCTTATGCCGAGGCGTTCAGAGATCAACGCCGTTATATGCTTGCGGAAAATAAATACGATGAACTTTTAAGATATTATCCCCGCGATAAAAAAGGCGTTCTGGATTATGCGAATTTGAACACCTATTATTTAATGAACTACGACAAGGCGAATAAACTGCTTCAGCGGGAGCTTCTGGATTATAAGCCCGATGACTTTGAAGGACTTCTTGCCGCAGGCGATAACTTTATGGCATGGGCTGATTCAGATCCGTCCAGATTTTATGACAGATACGAAGACGCCCGTTTCTCTTACGCAAGGCTTTTGGAAAAATACGGCTGGCTGCCGCCTGTCGTCGAAAGGATGATGACATACTTTATCCGCACGGACAATCTTAAAGAAGTGCTTCAATTAAGAGTGTGGTTTGAAAATGATCCCAAACGCCGCCATCTTTCGCCTCCGTCTCTTACAGAGCTTGCCGGTTATCTTTTAGACAAGCAGCTGGAAAAACCAACCGGCGTGCCGAACCCATACGTGGAAAGTATCGCAAGCGTACGCGCCATGCTCCTGCAGGCAATCGGAGAAGATCCTTATCTGCCGGAAGCGCATTATCATCTTGCCCGTTATTATAATAATTTAAATAATACCTACGAAGAGCGTTTAACCTTAGAAAACTCAATACGCGCTTTCGATTTGGCAAAGCAGGAATCTGTGCGCCGCAGACTTTACCGCGCGGACACCCATTACCGTTATGCAAACCTGCTCATCAATAACCGCGAATTCTTCCCGGCCGATGAACAGCTGGTAAAGGGAATCGAGCTTTTCGAAGATTTCCTCAATAGAAATTTGACTCCGGCAAGCCCACAGCTTGGGCAGATGTACTCTCTGCGCGGAGATCTTGAATACTTTGTAAAATCCGGAAACATGGAAGCCGCTCTCAGAAATTATCATCTTGCCGAAAGATACGGCTACTCGCCGCCGGAAATTCAATACCGCATGGGAGCGGCATATTACCAGCGTGAAGACTGGAGAAACGCTCTTGAATACCTGTTCAAAGCGTCCAAAGATTTACCTCTGAACAGGCGGCTTCTCTATGCTCTTGGAAACGCTGCTTTTAACCGCGGCGACTATTTTGCAGCCAATGGATATTACAACCGCCTCCTCGACACGCTGGAAGTCCAGCGCGTAAGGCTGCCTGTGCTTATGCCCAATGATAATGCCCAGTTCCTGGAAGTCGGCGAACGCTTGATGATGGCTCGGAACAATGCCGGCGTTGTAAACGAAGCGCTTGCCGATCAAACCGGTAACCGTGAATACCGCTCCAGAGCGATGACCATGTACGCCGAATCCTCAGGCGCATGGAGCGCAATCACGCGTAATCCCCAAACAATGACCAGAATGCGCCTTACCGACAGTCCGGGAGCTCCAAGCATCAACCTTGGCTACCTGAACGCAAATAACGCCCTTCGCCCAAACAGCGGTTACAAACCTCAGATTTTTGTCAGAATCGACAGAGATGTCCTTGAACCATCCAAATGGGAAGAATTGGCGCCCTTCGGCGGACTGCAATAATCAATTTATTTATTAATATTTTTATTGACGATTTGGGTCTTCTATGCTAGAATGAAGGATACCAGTTTGGTAAACTTCTAAATTCATACCTTTTGGATAAAGCTATGCAATATTTTGATACTCATGCCCATTTGGGCCTTATTGTTGAAGACCCTATCGAGCAGTTGATAGTTATACAGGAAGCCAGACAGGCCTCTGTAAATAGAATTGTCTCGATCTGCAATAGTCTTCACGACTTCGGACAGGTTTATGAAAACCTGAAATCTGCGGTAAATGTTTATCATGCCGTGGGTGTGAGTCCTTCCGAGGTGCAAAACCCCGGAAAAGACTGGTTTGCCAATATTGAACAGAGTGTTCAGTATCCAAGGGTTGTCGCTATCGGAGAGATCGGTCTCGATTACTACCGTAAATTCGGCGATAAAAAATCCCAAATAGAGCTCTTCATTACCCAGCTTGATCTAGCGTCAAAACTCAACCTGCCTGTTATTATTCACAACCGCGACGCGGGTCATGACGTGCTTGATATCCTCCGCGACCGCCTGCCTCCGCGCGGCGGCGTGTTTCATTGCTATTCCGAAGACGCGGCTTACGCCGAAAAAGCCCTCGACCTTAACATTTACTTTTCCTTTGCCGGAAACCTTACATACAAGAACGCAAAAAATCTTCACGAGACACTTTCTGTTCTCCCTGTCGATAAAATATTGATCGAATCGGAAAGCCCCTTCATGGTGCCCGCCGATTACCGCGGCAAAAGAAACATGCCCAAGTATCTGCCTCTTACAGCCCGTTACATGGCGAACATGCTGGACATGGACGAAGAGGAACTTACGTCTCAACTATGGGAGAACTCGTGCAAGTTTTTCGGGCTGCCGAATGAATAGCTAAAATTTTTACCATGTATCATCCTGTTAAAATTGGATCTCTCGAAATACCCGGCAATCTCTTTCTTGCGCCTGTAGCCGGATACACCGATCGCGCTTTTCGTTCCATCTGCGCTGAGAATGGCGCGAACTTTGCTTTTACAGAATTAGTCTCCGCCGAAGCGTTATACCGCAACTTAAGCCGTTACGGGCTTGGAGGCGCTTTGGCAGGTGAATCGAATGTTTCTTCGATTAACCTTGTTAAGCGAGGTGAAAAAGAAAAACTCTACGCTATCCAGCTTTTCGGCGGAGAGAGCGAATCGATTTACAAAGCGGCTTGTTTGCTGGCGCCTCTTTCGCCGGAAGCAATCGATATTAATGCCGGCTGCCCTGTTCCCAAAGTTGTAAAGAACGGAGCAGGGTCTGCGCTTATGAAAAATCCGGCTAACTTGGGAAAGATAGTGGAGGCCGCTGTCCGCGCTTCGCGCGAAAGTTTAGGCGGCGTTCCCGTTACGATTAAAATCCGTTCGGGATGGGATTCGTCTTCGTTAAATTACATGGAATGCGCGAAGATAGCTGTTGAAGCAGGCGCGCAAATGGTTAGTTTGCACCCTCGCACACGCGCGCAAAATTACGGCGGTAAAAGTAATTGGGCGCACATTGCTGAGCTGGCTGCAAGTTTGAAAGTTCCTGTAACGGGTTCAGGCGATCTTTATGCGCCCGAAGACGCTCAGGCAATGCTGAGGGAAACAGGCTGCGCGGCTGTTATGTTTGCGCGCGGCGCGATGGGAAACCCTTTTATTTTTTCCGCAGCGCGTTCATTACTGGAAACAGGCAGTTGGGAGCAGTCTTCGTTTTCCGCGCGGATAGCCGCCGCTATGCGCCATCTTGAAATGCTTTCGGCGGATATCGGCGAAAGGACAGCCTGTCTTGAAATGCGCAAACAATTTTGCGCCTACACCAAAGGCGTTATCGGAGGCGCCGCTTTGCGCGGCAAAGCGGTTCACGCGGAAACAATAGAAGAATACCGGCAGATTGTTCAGCTATATTTACATTAGTAATGTTGACCATATAATAAATTTTCTTTATTCTCAAATAGATGAACATAATAAAACGTCCGTTTCGGTATGCTAATTACAATCTGGTGTATTGGCTTATCGGTATAAATGTACTTGTTTTCGCGGCTGCTCAGCTTCTTGGCTCAAATGTCAGGTATATGATGACGGTGTACCTATCGATGATTCCGGCGTTAATCATCGATAAAGGATGGGTTTGGACTTTTATTACCTATATGTTTATGCACGGCAGCGTCAGTCATATTCTTTTTAATATGCTTGGTCTTTTTATCTTTGGAGTTCAGGTTGAAAGGCAGATGGGCAGCAAAGAATTCCTTCTTTTTTATATTCTAACAGGAATGCTTGCCGGGATTTTTTCCTTTGCTGTGTATTTTTTTACCGGTAATTATGTTGTCGCTCTGATGGGCGCTTCCGGGGCATTATACGCGGTACAGCTTGCGTTCGCGATCCTCTTTCCGGGTTCAATTATTTATATTTGGGGTATACTTCCCCTGCGCGCGCCTGTGATGGTGCTTGGTTTCACAGTGCTATCTTTATTTTTTGTTATTTCCGGGAGAGGCGGCAATGTCGCGCATCTTACCCACCTTGCAGGTTTTGCCTTCGCTTGGATTTATTTCGTTGTGCGTTTCGGCGTAAATCCCTGGCGTCGTCTTACAGGGCGCTGATAAGGATAATTTGATGAAGAAGAAAGTCGGCATACTTTTCGGCGGCAAATCCGCAGAACATGAAATCTCGCTGCTGTCCGCAAAAAATGTTTACGATGCGATAGACAAGGATAAATTCGACCCCGTGCTTGTAATGATCGATAAAACAGGGAAGTGGCAGGTAACGGATGTATTTCAATTTGACGTTATTTTTCCAATCCTTCACGGCCCATTCGGCGAAGACGGCACTATTCAAGGTTTCTTAAAATTGGCTGACGTTCCATACGTTGGTCCCGGGGTGCTTGGTTCTGCCGTCGGCATGGACAAGGTAATAATGAAACGGCTTCTTCGTGATGCCGCAATACCCATCGGAAAATTTTTATCTTTTAAAAACCACGAAAAACCGCTGTCTTTTGCAGAAATAGAAGCCGCAGTAGGCTCCCCTTTTTTTATCAAACCCGCGAACATGGGCTCTTCTGTCGGAATCAGCAAAGTCCGCAGTGAAGAAGAATACGCCGCCGCGGTTAATGACGCTTTTCAATATGATACAAAAATCATCATAGAAGAATTTATACCCGGGCGCGAAATTGAATGCGCTGTGCTTGGAAACGAAGAGCCCTCCGCGTCTTTACCCGGTGAAATTATCCCTGCCCATGACTTTTATTCATACAACGCAAAGTACGTTGACGATAAAGGCGCCTCGTTGCAGATCCCTGCGAAACTCGACGAAGACACAACAAAACGCGTTCAAAAACTTGCAGTGGAAGTATTCCAAACACTATGCTGCGAAGGACTTTCGCGCGTAGACTTTTTCTTGAAACCCAACGCCTCTGCCTCGCAGCCATACGAAATTATTGTAAACGAAATAAACACAATGCCCGGTTTTACAAAGATCAGCATGTATCCCAAAATGTGGGAAGCCTGCGGCGTTTCATACACGGAACTAATAACGCGCCTCATTGAATTGGCAATCAGCCGTTTTGAAAAAGAGCGGAATCTGAAGACAAGCTTTGTGTGAGCATAGTTAAAGACAAGCGTGTCTTTAATAGTTTGGAATCAAGGTTTTTCATGCCGAACATTCTGCAGCTCGATAAGCTCATCTATTTGTCTAAGTACAAAATCCTGATATTCAGGGTATAACTCCTTAAAAAGGCTGGTTACTTTCTCCAGTTTTTCCTCTGAGGTGCTGTTAAACATACGCCCTTCGCCTGTAAGCAGCCAGTGTTTATTAACAGAAAATGTATTAGAAATTAAGTAGACAAGGCGGTCTTTTACTTCATTGTGACCTAGCTCAATTCCCGCCAGATATCCGTTAGAGACATAAATTGCCTTCGCAAAAGCTCTTTGAGATAATTTTAATGCATGTCTTAATTCAATAATTCTTCCATTTATTGTCATATAATTTTATTGCTGTTTTATTTTATTATTTGTTTGCTCACTTATCAAGCAAAAATCTTCAATTTTTTAGTAATTTGTATATAAAAATAGCTTGACATATGCTCATATTTATAGCATTATATGCTTGTATTGAAGCATTATGTGTGATGAAACGAAGTTGTTATATTTACGATGTTTTTTCTCGGAACTTACAGAGGTAAACCAGCAATATATATTAGGTCTTGTTGATGGTTTGGTGCATGCGCAGGGTGTTAGTAAGGGAAAACAACAGGTAAAAACGCCGGACAATTACAAATCAGTAAAACCGGCTTTTTATAAATGCTCAATAGAGCGTAAAACCTGTCCTTAAGGGCAGGATAATTTAATTAATGTCTTGGGAAATTAAGACGTTAAAGGAGTTTTCGTATGAAAAAAAATCTTATTGGTTTGATGTTGGCTCTGGTTTTACTAATAACAGGGTTTGTTTTGACGAGCTGTGAAACATTTGATGATTTTGCTTATGGATACGGGATTGGCCGCGGGTGGTTCAGTTACAATAGTTCTGCTGATACCAATGAATATACAGCTAATAATCAGATTGAAAAATATTAACTTAGTAAATCAAGTTCTCGTTAGGTGTAAATTGTAATGAGTAAAATAATTTTTTTAATCATTATAATAATTTTATCTATTTCGGGATGCTCGATTTGCAATGTTGAAGCTAATGAACCAGGGATTCGTCATTTTAGCGCTGGCAATGATTAGTTGTTTTAATTTGCAATTATCCCGTATGGGATGATATATTTGTTTTTTAATAGCTTTATATAATGCTATTAAAAGGAGATTATTATGAACAAGAAAGGAATTTTTGTTCTCGGTATCGCAATGATTCTCATGGCGATGGTTTCAGGAATGGCGTTTGCGGAAGAAGATACTGAATATGAGTATACCATTACGGTTCAGTATAGAAATTCAAGAACTAATCAGACAGGATCAAAAACATATACATTATGGGCTGCTTCTGCTGCTGAGGCGGCAGAACAGGCAAAACAGCTTTGTGAATGGGATTTTGGCACTAACAGCGCTATCAGCTGCGGGATACCAAGAGTAACCGGCAGAAAGAGATAAGTAAAAATCGGTAATGCTATGAAAAACCTTAATTATTTAATAAGTTATTCGGTTTTTCATGGCATATTCATTACTGTCTGCCTCAATAACAATCACCACCAGTTCCGGCGAGTTGAAAATTCTAGGCAGAAAAAAATTAATAGAAAGACCCCTGCTTACAATATGCGTGAGATCATCATGTGTGTAAAGCCCGCCTGCGTATTTTGGAAAGAAACCCTGGTGCGGCGCGTATAATCCGTTTATCGCGTTTGGAATTATTACCTGCCCTCCGTGCGCATGGCCGGATAGCACAAGATCGAATGAATATTGTTTATACAATTCTATTAGCTCAGGCCGGTGAGCCAGTAAAATCTTGTATATATGAACTCCATCCAGTTCTCTGAACTCTGCTTCCATAATTTCTCTTTGATTATAATCCTGAGTTTCATACTTCTTTTTGTATGGGTCTTCTATACCGGCGATGATTATTTCATTCTTGTTAATTTCCAGTTTTACATAAGTGTCCGATAAAATATTCACGCCGAAAGATGCCAGCTCTTCGCGGATAGTATCTATTTTTTTTGTCATATACTCATGATTGCCTGTAACATAATAAATCGGCGCAATACCGGAAATACCAGATAGAAGCATACGGGTTCCCTTAATCGAGGAAATTTCGTCCGTGATATCGCCTGTTATAAGGATTAGATCCGGCTGCGCTTCTTTAACTAAATTTATTAATTTTTCCTGATTTGTTCCGTGTTTTGTATTGTGCAAATCAGAAATTAAAATAAGCTTTATACTGCTTTGTTCCTTAAATAAAGGAGTTTGCAAATTATACGTTTGCGTAGCTATTGATGTACACGAAATTGATAATAAAGAGAGCAGCGCTGATAATAAAAATTGTTGCTTCGGTGTAATATTCAATTCTGCGGTTTAAGTCCGGGTAAATCCCACTCAGGCGGAATTTTCACAGGCATTCCTTTTGAATCGACAAACACCCATGTAGCTTTTGCCAGGATTATTAAATCCTCTCCGCGCCGGATTTCCTGTTCCAGAGTGCCGCTGACAGCTCCTTTTTTAATTGGCTTTGTTTTTATAACAAGCACATCATCGGTAAAAGCGGGTTTTTTATAATCGATCTCCATCCGGGAAATATAAGTCCCAAAACCCGCGTTAAACGCCTTGTCATAATTAAAACCGATATCTTTTAAAAATTCATAACGCGCGTATTCCAGATAATTCAGGTAATTCGCGTTATTTACATGATTGTAGCTGTCGCATTCGTATGTGCGGACGGTTAATGTGCATTGTGTTTCCATGAGGTTATATTACAAAATATTTTACAATTATGTAAGGTAAGCCTGGCGCGAAATTCCCTGTTGGAGCGCGCCGCTCGGGTTGAAGCCTTCGCGCACCCATATTAAACCTGCTTACATTAAAATTCTTCTAAATCGAATCAAACAAACTATCGATTATCTTGTCAAAGTTTTCTACATCGCTTAAAACCCATTCTTCATCTAATTTTCTGACAGGGCTGATAATTATTACGTCCAGTGTTTCGGGTTTCCAGTAAAATCTGTATGCCTTGCTCATCACTAACGATCTGTCAATTCCATTTCTTCTGGAAAAAGCCGCGATTAAATCAACGTGATCCAATGAAGGTCCGTTGCTCTTTATTCCCTGATTATCATAAATTACTATACGACCTGTATAATAATCAAGTTTGCCATCTTGCAGTGACCAGTTCAGCTTATAGTCCATATTAAAAAATTATAGACTATTTAAGAAAATTTTTCCACTTCTAAATTATCCGGTTATAACAGTAAAAATTTGTTTTTTTTGTAATCAATTAAGCCGTCTTTTTTCATTTTAATAAGTTCATGTGAGAGCGCGCTTCGTTCTACGCAGAGGAAGTCGGCCATTTCTTCGCGGTTGAAAGGGATGGTAATATCACTCCCGCCGAATGACTCAAGGTAGCGCATAACTTTTTCTCTTATGGTTTTTAATTCAAGAATTTCCATTTTATTTTGCATCATCAGGTTTTTTTTCGCTATTATACTGATCATGTTTTCTATTAATTTAATGTGATATGCGCAGGAGTCGGAACAGGTTTTTAAGAAATGCGAAAAATATAGTTTCATGTAACATGAGTTTTCAACTGCAATAACCGTGACAGGGCTTATTGTAACTCCGGCGCAGCACAAAGCTTCCGAAAATAAACTGCCTGGCGGCATTGATGTTATTAGTGAACGGTTGCCGTTATAATTTTCTCGTATTATGTGAAATTGTCCTGTAAGCACAATGCCGAAAAAATCTAATTCATTTCCTGTAAGAAGAATAATTTGTCCTTTTTTAACATTTTCTGTTTTCGCTTTCATGCATTCAAGCAATATGCGCCTCTCTGCGGAATTAATGCCTTTAAATAATTCTGTTAATTCAAGAACGTCAAAATAATTCTCTGATGTTTTCAAACTTTCTCTCTTTTGTGGTTTTAACCACTGAAAATAATATTAAATTTATTACATTTAATATTGGAAAGCAATGAAGCTTTTTACATTTTTAAAAATTATTTTTTGAGGAGTTTAATTATGAAAAAACAAGTATGTATTATCTGCGGTTATGTTTATGACGGAGCTCTGGTCTTTGATGAATTGCCTCAGGATTATGTATGTCCAATCTGCGGAGTGGGTAAAGACAAGTTTGGAGTATTATCCCACAATTTAAAAGAAGCGTTTCTGAAGATAGATTACGGAATGTATGTTATTAGCTCAAGAGAAGGAAATAATGATAACGGCTGCGTTGTAGACGCTTTAATGCAGCTAACAGACGAGCCGCCTGTTATCGCTTTTTCAATTAATAAAGTCAATATGACGCATGACATGGTAATGAATTCCAAAGAATTTAATATATCGGTTCTTACCGAAGAAGCGCCGAAAGAACTTTTTCGGCTTTTCAGCGCGAAATCGGGAAGATTTATCGCCAAGTTCGATGAATTTTCAGACGCGAAACGAAGCGAAAACGGCATCTACCATTTAACAAAATATGTAAATGCTGTCTTTTCCGGTAAAATAATCGACGCTATTGACGCCGGAACTCACACGCTTTTCCGCGGAGAAATACAAAGCGCGGAGGTTATCTCAGGCGATAAAACATTGTCGTACAGCGACTACCGCAGGGAAGTGAGGTACAGGCAGATGTTTTGCTTCCAATGTCAGCAAACGGCGAAAGGAAGCGGCTGTACAATGTCAGGAGTATGCGGAAAGAAACCGGAAACTGCCGTTACCCAGGATATATTAACTTGTGAATTAATTTCGCTGGCAGTCGCCATTCAGGAAAAATATCTGGATTATTCTTCAGTATTGGATTTAATAGATTTAATCATAGAAGGATTGTTCACTTGCGTTACAAATGTAAATTTCAATACAGAAAAAATCGCCGCATTATCCGCTGAAGTTAGCGCAAACAGGGAAAAACTAGGAGGTATAGAAATTATCACACATGAAGAACTTTTCAGCGGAGATGAAAATATCCGCTCGCTGCGTTCTGCGCTGCTGTTTGGAATGAGAGGAATGGCGGCATATGCGCATCACGCAAGAATTTTAGGAAAGCGCGGAAGAGATGTGGATAACTGGTTTATTAAAGGGATGTCGGCTCTTGGAATGGAACATACGGCAAATGAATGGCTTGGGTTATTGATGGAATTCGGAGGCATAAATTTAAGATGCATGGAAATCCTTGAATCCGCGAATATCGGCGTTTACGGAAATCCTGAACCTGCGCGGGTTTCGCTGCGGATAGAAAGGGGTCCTTTTATTGTAATAACAGGACACGATCTGCACGATTTGCAATTGCTTCTTGAACAGACAAACGGCGGAGGAGTGAATGTTTACACTCACGGTGAAATGCTGGCTGCGCACGGTTATCCGGGACTGAGAAAATATTCTCATTTAAAAGGACATTTCGGCGCTGCATGGCAGAATCAGCAAAATGAATTTAAAGATCTGCCCGCGCCGATTCTGTTTACCGCAAACTGTATAATGCCGCCGAGAGAAAGTTACATCGGCAGGGTATATACAACATCAGTTGTACATTATCCTCAGACGATTCACATCGAAGAAGACGCGAATGATAATAAAGATTATTCTGTATTGATCGATCACGCGATTAAACTGGGAGGTTTCAGCGAAGATAATCAATTTACGGGGATGAACGGCGGATTGGCTGTAACAACAGGTTACGGCAGGCAGACAGTTTTAAATAACGCGCCGGCAATCGTCGACGCTGTAAAAGCAGGGGTGATCAAACACTTCTTTCTTGTCGGCGGCTGTGACGGCGCGCATAGTTCCCGAAATTATTATACCGACTTTGTAAAGCAGACGCCGCATGACACAATAGTTCTTACTTTGGCATGCGGTAAGTTCCGTTTTAACGATATAGACGCAGGTTACATCGGACCATTCCCGCGTATACTGGATATGGGACAATGCAACGACGCTTACGGCGCTGTTGAAGTCGTTGCCGCGTTAGCCGAAGCGCTTAACTGCGGCGTAAATGATCTTCCCCTGACTTTTGTATTATCATGGTACGAGCAAAAAGCCATTTGCATATTACTGACTTTGCTTTCACTTGGTATCAGAAATATTTATATCGGCCCAAGCGTTCCTGCGTTCTTTTCCGAAACAATATTAAAAGTAATGATCGAAAAATTCAATCTTCATCTTATCAGCGCGCCGGAGAAAGATTTGGAACAGATATTAAAGAAATGATTCGGACATAAAAAAACCTGATCGCCGAAAAGCGGTCAGGTTTTTATCAGCTTTGCAAAAAGTTTATTCCGCAGGTCCCTTGCGCTGCACATCAGCTGCATAGTATGCGGCGGATGTATTTCCTTCAAAACCTGAAATGCTTGTGACAACATTTAATGTCGGGTTTGTAGCGTGGTGCAGAGTTACATTTTTGATCAACTGGGTAATCGCGTTGATTCTTCCTTCATCCTGACTTGTTAAACCCAATGCGAAATAGAACGGTCCCGTTGCGCTCGCCGCGGGAAGGTTTGCTGCTTTGTTATATTGTCCGTGAGCTCTTGAACCTGTAATATTATATTCATAAGTAAACCATTCATCCGCTACAGCGCCTAAAGATGTCCAGTTTGTAGTATTGTTATCGATTATCATATTTGCGAACATTGAATCGGAACTGAGGCTGACTGTTGTGTTGCCGCTGTCCGGCATAAAATGTTCTTCTTTGTAATTGCCGTAAAGACGAACGCATCCGCTTCTTAATCTCTTGGTAATATTTTCAGCATCAACCATATATTCGACGGTAAGTTTGTTATAGTTTCCCCATGTTTGTCCCGCGGGAAGTTCAAATTTGAAGATTGCCTGACCTGCATTTGCCAGCCTAAGCCTTTCTGTTCCCGGAGGAGCCGGTTCTAATGTTCTGCTTGGTCTCGGCGCTGCCTGGTCTGCGTTTGCGTTGCCGGCACAGGCTGTCATTGTAATGACCGCTGTCAGCGCAACAATCCCGATAATTAATCCTAATTTCTTCATAAGATTCTCCTTGAATTTGGTTTTTCTCGTTCATTCTATCACACTATAACTGACAAATCAACACTATCTTTCTTTTTTGTTGTTTTTACATTATAATAGTGCTATGGCTCTTATCAATCTTGTGGCGGAGACAGGGAAGGCGCTGCCTCTTGGAGCATCTTTAACCCATGACGGCGTAAATTTTGCAATTTTCTCCAGGAATGCCACGGCTGTTACTCTCATTATTTTTGAGTCTGCGGATAAAGAATCTTCATGGATCGAAATCCCCCTTGATAAAAGAGAACATAAAACCGGAAATATTTGGCATTGTTTTATCAGAGGACTTAAAGCCGGAACTTGTTATTTGTTCCGCGTAGACGGTCCGTATTTTCCGGAAAAAGGGCAGCGGTTCAATCCTTATAAAACTTTAATCGATCCTTACGCGAAAGCGATTACTGACGTAAGCGATTGGGATTATAAAAAATGCTCAGGTTTTGATCCTAATAAACCGGGACGCGATTTATCTTTTTCCTACGAAGACGATGTCACAAATCAACCGCGCTGCATTGTAATCGACAATTATTTTGACTGGCAGGGCGATATGCCGATAAATTATCCTCTGCGTTTCAGCGTAATTTATGAGACCCATGTTAAGGGGCTTACCGCTCATCCGAGTTCGGGAGTTAAGCATCCCGGAACATACAAAGGCGTTATCGAAAAAATTCCGTTTTTAAAAGATTTAGGCATAACAAGTATTGAGTTTTTACCTGTTCAGGAATTTAACGAAAATGAATTCCCCCGCGTAAATCCGCGCACCGGAGCGAAATTAACCAACTACTGGGGATATTCCACAGCGGCGTTTTTCGCGCCAAAAGGTTCTTACGCGGCGGATAAAACCCCCGGAGGGCAGGTTAATGAATTCAAAGAGATGGTAAAGGAACTTCACAAAGCCGGAATTGAGGTTATTCTGGACATCGTATTTAATCACACTGCCGAAGGCAATGAGCAGGGACCTACATTCTCATTCCGCGGGCTTGATAATTCTGTCTATTATATACTCAATGAAAATAAACGTTATTATCAAAATTATTCCGGCTGCGGAAATACTGTGAATTGCAATCATCCTGTTGTGCGCACATTCATTATGGACTGTCTGCGTTACTGGGTAATGGAAATGCATGTTGACGGATTCCGTTTCGATTTAGGTTCGATACTGGGACGCGATCAATCTGGAAGGATAATGGAAAATCCGCCGACATTGGAACAAATCGCCGAAGACCCGATTCTTAGCTCTACAAAAATTATAGCGGAAGCATGGGACGCCGGCGGCGCTTATCAGGTTGGCTGGTTTCCCGGAGGACGCTGGGCTGAATGGAATGATAAATACCGCGACAATGTGCGCAAATACTGGAGAGGGGATCAAAAAGAAACCAGGCACCTTGCGACCCGTATTGCCGGCAGTTCGGATCTTTACCTGCGCGACGGACGCAAGCCATTCCATTCAATCAACTTTATTACAAGCCATGACGGTTTTACAATGAAGGATTTAGTTTCGTATAACGGAAAGCACAACGAAGAAAACGGTGAAAACAACTGCGACGGCTCCGATAACAATTTAAGTTACAATTACGGCGTGGAAGGCCATACAAATGATCCTATTATTAAAATCCTGCGCGAGCGGCAGCTTAAAAACTTTATTGCGACAATGATGGTTTCGCTTGGTACGCCGATGATTCTAGGCGGCGACGAGTTTGGACGCACCCAAAGCGGCAATAATAACGCGTATTGCCAGGACAATGAAATTTCGTGGTATAACTGGTCTTTATTAGAAAAGAATCAAGGTCTTTACCGTTTTATAAAAGAAATGATAGCTTTCCGCCGCCGTCATCCCGGCTTTATGCGCCCTGAATTTTTCACAGGCAGAGGCGGCTTTTACAAAGCGATTCCGGATATTAGCTGGTTCAATGAAAATGCCGGCGCCATTAGCTGGGAGGGAGTAGGTTATTACCTTGCGCTGCGTCTTCTCGGCAGTAAGGCTGATACTTTAGCCGATCGTGATGACAACGATTTTTATATTATGTTTAACTCGGATACAGATCTTCAGAACTTTGTTCTTGCCGAACCGCCGCCGAAGAAGAAATGGTTTCGCGCCATAGATACCGGAATACCTTCACCTAACGATATTTTACTGCCGGGAACCGAAGAACCTCTTTTAACCCAGCGCGTGTATCCGGTAAAAGCCCGCAGCATTGTAATACTAATTTCCAAAGAAGGGTAATTATGGATAACAGCAGTTTTATTTTCGGCGTGGATTTAGACGGAGTAGTCGGCGATTTTTACGGCGCAATCAGAAAAATCGCCGCCGAATGGCTGAATAGACCGTTGGAATCCTTAACCACCGAAGTATCTTATGGTTTCAGCGAATGGGGCATTGACGAATTCGGCGGATACGACAGGCTTCACCGTTACGCCGTAACACAGCGCAACATTTTCGGCGATATGGAACCAATCCTGCACGCGCCTTCGATTCTCAGAAAACTTTCGAATCAGGGAATCCGTATCCGTATAATCACACATCGTCTTTTTTTAAAATATTCACACAGCGCAACGGTTAAACAAACTGTAGACTGGCTTGATAATTATGATATTCCATACTGGGATCTTTGTTTCATGAAAGACAAGGGCGCTGTAGGAGCGCATATATACATCGATGACACTCCGGAAAATGTAATTAATCTGCGTAAACAGGGATACAACACTATTGTTTTTTCAAACTCCACCAACCGCAGTTTACCGGCTCCAAGAGCGGATGACTGGGAAGAAGTAGAACGCATGGTAATGGAAGCCCGCGAAGAGTGGAGAACGGGAACAGTTGGGTTATTTAACGCTTAGTGATTGACATCATCTTAACAACAATTAACGCCAAGTGGATACATCCGTCTCTTGCTCTTCGTTTATTAAAAGCCAACCTCGGCGATCTTGAACCAAACTGCGAAATAATCGAATTTAATCTCCGCCAGCCGTTACGCGAAAAAACAGAACCACTGTTAGCCGCAAAACCGAAAATACTGGGAATCTCCGTGTCAATCTGGAACCATTTGGCCACGATTGAACTTCTTGAAGCGCTGGAAAAAGAATGGATTAGCGCCGCGAAACCTGTAATTGTTCTTGGAGGCCCTGAAGTGTCACATTTGCCGGCTGATGCTGAGATTTTTATGTTTGCGGATCATGTTATTCGCGGTGAAGGAGAGATTGCCTTTAGACAATTATGTGAAAATATTTTATATAAACCTCTCGCAGAGACGCAAGGGCGCAGAGGACGCGGAGAAGAGGAAGAGAGCTTAAAAAGCGCGTATCATCTTTATAGTGATGAAGATGTTGCTAAAAAATTAATATATGTTGAGTCATCAAGAGGTTGTCCCTTCAAATGCGATTTTTGCCAAAGTTCATTAGACGAAAAAGCATACGAATTCCCGTTGGAACCATTTCTAGCCGAAATGGACACATTAATCCAACGCGGCGTAAAAACTTTCAAATTCCTGGATCGCTCATTTAATACAAACATAAAAAGAGCATTAAAAATAATCAACTTTTTTTTAAGCAAAGTAAAACAAAAACCTTTCACCGTTCACTTCGAAATGGTGCCGTCGCTTTTTCCTGATGAACTAATAGATGCGTTATCGCGTTTCCCGCCCGGCACACTGCGGCTCGAAATCGGCATCCAAACCCTGAACCCTGAAGTCTCCGCGCGGATAAACCGTCCGTCAAACCCCGATAAAGAACTTGAAACACTTCGCCTGTTAATAGAAAAAACCAGCGCAATAATCCACGCGGATTTAATCGCGGGGCTTCCGGGCGAAGACATTGAATCATTCGGTAATGGTTTCGACCGTCTTTGGCTCGCGTTAAACGGCGGGTGTTTATCTTCTGAACCCGCGGACAATACGGCATTCAGCGGACATCATCGGACGGAAATTCAACTTGGTATACTCAAATTTCTGCCCGGAACGCCTGTTTTACGGCACTGTAAAGACTGGAAAGTATTATTTAACCCACTGCCTCCTTACGAAATAGTAGAAAATGCTACGATTTCTGCCCGCGACCTGTTTCGGCTTAAGAATTTTGCCCGATTCTGGGTGCAAATTGCTGATCGCGGGCTGATAAAATTGGAAAACAGAGCAGTCTTTAATAAATTTTTAGCTTTTTCAGATGAGCTTTACGCGCATTTTGGCAGAAATTGGGGAATTGATAAAGCGGATTTGCTTCAAAAAACTCAAAATGCTGTTTTTTAAGCTAAATATGGACAAATTCGCCATATTGCAGTATATTTTAATAAGGAGGCATAAAATGAAAAAACGTATCATTTATTTGGCTTTGGCCATATCTATATTTTGTTTTTATGCATGCGAAATCAAGATCCCGACTGCTGTGGAAATAACGGGATCACCAAAACTTACGCTTACCGCGAATTATGATGTAAGCGATCTATTGTCCGGAATATTCGACGACATGTTCGCCGGTTTTAACGAAGATGAAGAAAGTCCTGTTAAAATTTACGACTGTGTGCATAACAGTATAACTACAAAAACATTGTTAGTTTATGTTGAAGTGCTTAAACAGAATTTTAACATGTCAAGCGAATATACTACGCCGGAACTCGATGATATATTTGATCTTATTGATAATCAATTTCCGGGCGGGATACCGTTTGACAATGATGATCTTGGTTTCGATATAGATGGATTTCCTCAATTCAACACTTCCGGTGATGAAAGTTTTGATATGCCGTCATTGAATTTCCAGGATTTACTCGGAGAAGATTTTCCGTTCAAATTAGATAGCGCCGGCATTAAAACAAAGCTGTATATTTACGGTCACCCTATCGCCAGCGTTCTTTCAATCACAATTAATGATGAAGAGAAAGCCAATAATAACACCGTTCCAAATTGGTCAGACATTAACAATGAAGCGAATACCTACAATAGTAATGTTCTGCCTGCAGGCGGCAGTGAATTATCGCTGCCGATCAGCGATGGCCTAGAAGATTTTTCCATAAGTGTCGAAATTTCCAGCGACGCAACGCTTACAAAACAGATGCTTACGGCAAACGAAGATATTAATGTTGTCCTGGCTATTATGATTCCTTTAAAACTGGTTTCAGCCGGCACAGGTTCTTACACTTTAATCGATCTAAGTGAAGAAGATGATGACGAAGACGGAGTGCCTAACGATATTCTTGGAAGAGAAAGAGGAGGCAGTCTCGCGGAGCTTGGCGATATGGAAGTTCACATTGAAAAAATAAAAATGATACTTACAATTAATCCTCTTCCGTTTAAGAACGCGGAAATTAAAATAACTAACGGTAATTCCGGCGATCTAAATTATATTAATTTCCCTGCAATCCAATTCGGCTCCAATACAATTACGGTTGATTTTAATTCAACTGAAATGAATGCCATTATCGAAAAGTGGCCGTTTGCTCCAAAAATTGAAGTTTTGTTTAAAAATAATGCGGAAATATCAATACCTAGAACATTAGTTTTAAAAAAACTTGAGGTGGAGACAAAAGTCAAAGTTACCGCTCCGCTGGCGCTGACAGGATTAGGACTGTAGGGGGACATCATGAAAAAATTTACAATTATTTTATTTATATTGATGTTCGCTCTTCCCTTCGGCGTTTTCGCTGTAGAGGAGCCTTTCGGCGATGATCCTCTTGATGTAGGCGCTAAGAGACCGTTCTTGGTTGAAGACCGCCGTTTTGAAGTTGGTATTCTCAATATGAACTTCAACTTTACAAATGACTTCCTTTCAGTTTCTGATATTTTTCAGGATACAATAAAATTGAATCTTGATGATTTAAACGACGGTTTTAATTTGAATTTCGGAATTGGTATAACGCCTTTTTATTTTAATTTTAAAACAAAAAAAGGATGGGGTTTCGGCCTTTCAACCGATGTGGAAAGCATGGGAGTATTCGGTCTTCCCGGCACAATGCTTACGCTGAGCGAAGCGAATAAAGAAGTCGCGGATATTGCGGGCGCTGCGTTTGCGGCGGTTACAGCGAAAGCAACTTTTAATGTTCAAAAATTCAAGATTAAAGTTAATCCGTCGCTCTTTTACGCTCTCGCGTACATTAAACCGCCTTCGCTTACATACACAATGAGTAATACCGACGAAGGAACAAAGCTGTTTATAGATTACGATTTGCAGCTGTATACCGGTATTGCCGCGCAGGGAGATATGTATGCCGTTACTTCAAAGCCGGGTTTGGACTTCACTGTTGGAGTTGAATATCCGCTTGCCAAAGAAATCGGGTTAACAAAAATACTGCCGATCCTTGATTTTGACGTTTCTTTGGACTTCATTAATGTTCCGATTGTGTCTTCAAAAATGTATGATCGTATGCGTATGAACGGGCGCATTGGCAGAGACGCGGTATTGGATTTTACTGAGTTAGAGGATTTTTTCAGCGGTACCGAAAACGAACCTATTTTCAGCAGCGATACGGAAGTTGGAGTCAGGCGTCCGTTTAAAATGATTTTAACTGTTGAGTGGCGTCCGCTGTTCGGAAGCAAACTGCTTACAGTTATGCCGATGCTTGGATTCTGCGTTAATGAACTTTACAATGACGTAGGCTCTATCGAAGCCGGACTCAGCGCCAGATTGAACCTCGCCAATTGTTTTATTGCCACTCTCGGACTTTGTTACACCGATCGTATGTTTGTGAACAGTCTTGATCTTGCGCTTAACTTAAGAGCTTTTGAATTTAATATTGGCGCGGATCTCAGATCGCAGGATTTTGCCAAGAGCTGGTCGGGAGCCGGTTTTGGTTTGAAAATCGGATTTAAGTTCGGCTGGTAGAGAAATGCCAAACAGGAACTGATAGTTCCGATGAAAATGGATTATTTAGCTTGAAATCAGGCAGCCAATCGCTGCCTGTAACAAGCTCCTGACAAAATCCGTCGTTAATTTCAAATTCTTCCAGCCACTTTAAAACATTTTTATATTCTTTTTCCGTTAAATAACGATTCGGCATTTCTCTTTCTCTGTTCGGAATCGGAGTATATTGTGTCATTAACGAAAGCAGGGCGCGATCTTTTATGTTATCTGCAAACCACTTAAGCACAGAGCGTGTGGACTCAAGAAAACCGGGTAAAACAAGGTGGCGTATAATGATTTTTTCGCGCGCGTCATGCAGCGATTTTTTTTCCAGTATGCCGAGCATTTTTAAAATAGCCGCTTTCGCTGTTTCAGGATAATCGGGCGCGTTAAAAAATTTTTGCGCAAGAGCTGAGTCCAGAGTCTTTAAATCCGGCAGATAAATATCAATATAATCACTTAATAGTTCCAGAGCTTCCCGGCTGTCGTAGCCTGAAGAATTCCAAAGTATTGGAAGCGATAATCCCTGTTTTTTTGCTTCTTTAAACCCTTCAATTATACCGGGAACCGCGTGGCTCCCTGTTACAATATTGATATTTTCCGCTCCATTCTTTTCTAGCAGAACGCATATTTTTGCAAACTCCTCAGGAGAAACTGTCCTTCCCAAACTGGTTTGCGATACCTGCCCTCCTTTGGAGAGCTGATAATTCTGACAAAAAGCGCAGCCCAAATTACATCCGCTTATAAAAATTGTTCCGGATCCGCCCTTGCCCGTAAGCGGCGGCTCTTCCCCCTTGTGAATGACAGCAGCTCCTATCCTTAAATCCGGTGTTTCCCCGCAATAACCGATTTCTCCCTTAAGGCGGTTAATACCGCAGTTTCTTGGGCACAATTTGCAGGATTTATAAAGATCCAACATTGCGAAAGTATACCATATTTAATAATTGAGACCATTGTTCTTGCAACCGAAAAAAGTTCTTCAGTGTCAAAAAAACATCTTGACAAAAGCAAGAAATTTGTAAAAAATAGGGGCATGACAAAATATGTGAATTTGTCATAAAAGGTATTATGGCTATTGAAATTATTGGAACAGGGCGGGCTGTACCGCCTAAAAAAGTAAGTAACGAAGAATTGGCGACCCAGATCGATACCACTGACGAGTGGATCAGATCCCACACAGGTATTGGCAACCGCCATTTTTCGGATGAATCTACCGCCTGCAGCGACTTAGCGGCGGAAGCGGCGAAAAATGCTCTTGCTATGGCAGCCGGTTACTCAGGCGATGACCCGGCGCAGAGAGATAAAGCCGCCGCTGAAATAGCGGAAACAATCGATATAATTATTACCGCGACAGTTACGCCGGATTATTTCGGTACCCCGTCTACCGCCTGCCTTGTACAGGCTAAGATTGGAGCGAAAAACGCCGCCGCGATGGATCTTGTCGCCGGCTGCACCGGTTTTGTTTTCGGGCTTGAGACAGCCGCAGGGCTTTTAAATAACGATTCACAACGCAAACGCGCCCTTGTTATCGGCGCCGAAATGCTCAGCAAAGTGATGAATTGGGATGATAGAAAAACATGCGTTCTTTTCGGCGACGGCGCGGGAGCGGTGGTTATAGAAAAAAAAGGCGAATGCTGCCAGGGCGGTAAAACAGGTTTGCAAAAAACCCTTATGTATGCCGACGGTACAGGCGCTGAAAGCCTTGTTATGCGAAGAGGCGGCACGCGAAACCCCTTTAAAAAAGGCGAAGTTATCGATAATGGAATCTGCGTTGAAATGAACGGGCAGGAAGTTTACAATTTCGCTGTTGGAGCGATGTCCGATACAATTAAAGCGCTTATGGAATCCGCCAATTTAAGCATAGATGATGTCGCGTGGATTATTCCGCATCAAGCGAACGCGCGTATTGTAAAAGCGGCAAGGATCAGACTGCACATTCCGGCTGAAAAATTTTATATGAATATCGAAGAATACGCCAACACTTCCGCCGCGACAATTCCTCTTGCGTTAGATGAAATGAACCGAAACGGTTTAATAAAGAAAGGCGATATAATTTTAACTGTAGGATTCGGCGGAGGCCTGACCTACGGCGGTAATATAATAATTTGGTAAGGATAAAGGTAGAAAAAAGATGAATAAACAAAATGTAGTGTATTTGTTTCCCGGGCAGGGAGCCCAGTATTCCGGTATGGCGATGGATTTGCTGGAATCCGCCGCTGTAAAATCGCTCTTTGATAAAGCGTCAGAAATTTTCGGAAAAGATGTAAAAGATCTTCTTCAGTCTGACGCCGATAACCTTAAGCGCACAGATGTTTCGCAGCCTGTAATTACTGTTGCCAATTTGGCGGCGGCGGCATTCTTGAGTGATCAAGGGTACAAACCTGCCGCTTGCGCAGGTTTCAGTCTCGGCGAATACGCCGCTTTAGTGTGCGCAGGTATTGTAACTGCGGAAGATTGCCTGCGTCTTGTTAAAGCAAGAGGCGAGGCAATGCAGAAGGCCGCGGATAAACTGCGAGAAGCCGCAGGCGGAGACGCTTCGGCAGCGCCGGGAATGGCGGCGATCGTCGGCCTTGCCCCTGATCAGGTTGAAGAATTAATCGCTAAATGGAAAGGCGAAGGTTTAAACGATTTATATGCGGCTAACATTAACTCGCTAAAGCAAGTTGTTGTAAGCGGAACAGCGGCGGCATTAACAGATGCGGAAAACCGTTTTAAAGAAGCCGGAGCAAAGCGCGTTATACGCTTACAGGTTGCAGGCCCATTCCATTCGCCGCTTATGGCCGCCGCTCTGGAAGGTTTTACGCCGGTTCTTGATAAGATAACATTTAACGATCCAAGTATTACAATTTTTTCAAACGTAACAGGCAAAAAGATTGCTTCAGGCGCGGAAGCGAAAGAGCTTGCCGTAAAACAAATTACAAACCCTGTCCGATGGGTGGATGAACAAGCGTCAATAACCTCTTGCGGCGCAGAAGCGTGTTTGGAAGTCGGACCCGGAAAAGTTTTACAGGGTTTATGGAAAGATTCAGGAAGCGAGATTCCTGTTTTCGCGGCTGGAACAAAAGAAGACATCGCCAAAATCGGCGCATAATTAAAAGGAGTTTTTATGAGACTTGAAAACAAAAAAGCCTTAGTTACAGGCGCTTTAAGAGGAATCGGAAAAACAATAGCCGATTTATTTATCGCTGAAGGAGCCGAAGTTTGGGGTTTGGATTATAAAACGCCCGAAGATTTTGCGGACAGAAACGCGGCGGCAAAAGGAAAACTTCATTGGGTGCAGCTGGATCTTTCACAGCTTTCCGCAATAGACGGCGCGATTGAAAACGCGGTAAAAGAATCAGGCGGTTTTGATATCCTTGTTAATAACGCTGGCATCACAAAGGACAATCTTTCTTTTAGAATGTCCATAGAAGAATGGCAGAAAGTAATAGATATAAATCTTTCCGCGGCGTTTTTTGTATCGCGCACTGTGGCAAGAGATATGATAAAAAAGCGCGCAGGTTCTATCATCAACATGGCGAGCATTGTAGGTATTCACGGCAACGGCGGGCAGGCAAATTACGCCGCGAGCAAATCCGGGCTTATCGCTGTAACAAAAAGTATCGCAAACGAAGTTGCGTCCCGCGGAGTGCGCGCTAACGCGATCGCTCCTGGTTATATCGAAACAGATATGACTGCTGTACTGCCTGAAGAAGTTAAGAAAAAAATGTTGGACGGCGTTCCATTGAAACGCCCGGGACAGCAAAGTGATGTTGCAAAAGCGGTATTGTTTTTTGCATCTGATGATTCATCATATATTACGGGGCAGGTATTGCCCGTAGACGGCGGAATGTACTTCTAGGAGGATTAAAAATGAAAAAGAAAGTAGTAGTAACAGGAATGGGAGCGATTACTCCCATCGGTAACAATGTTGAAGAATTTTGCGCGGCTTTAAAAGCCGGGAAAAGCGGCATAGGCCCAATCACTTCATTTGACACCACCGATTTTGATGTAAAGATTGCTGGTGAAGTAAAAGATTTTGACACAGGCCTTTGGATGGATAAAAAAGAAGCGCGCAAGATGTGCCGCTTTACTCAGTTCGCGGTAGCGGCTACAGCTCAGGCTTTGATTCAAGCAGGGCTAATGGGCGACGCAGAGGCTGACGGCAAGAGGCCGGTAAAAAGCAAAGCTGAAAGAACCGGCATCGTGCTTGGCAACGGCATCGGCGGATTCGAAACAGTAAGCGAATCGATGAAAAAACTTTTTAACGACGGCCCGAAAAGAATGCTGCCTCTTACAGTCCCAATGATGATTCCAAATGAAGCAGCCGGAAATGTCTCGATGATGTTCGGCACAAAAGGGCCGGCTTATACTCAGGTAACTGCTTGCGCCGCAGGCACAGACGCGATAGGGCAAGGTCTTGATTTAATCCGCAGCGGCCGCTGCGATGTGGTGATTGCAGGCGGCACAGAAGCTGTAATAGTCCCCTTTGCTGTAGGCGGTTTCCAGATGCTTAAAGCGCTTTCCACAAAACGCTGCAACGAACCTGAAAAAGCTTCCCGCCCCTTTGACGCAGACCGCGACGGCTTTGTAATGGGCGAAGGCTCAGGCGTTATGATTCTTGAAAGCGAAGAACACGCAAAAGCGCGCGGCGCGAAAATTCTTGCCGAGCTTGCAGGGTACGGCGCGACAGCGGACGCGTATCACATAACATCTCCCGATCCTGAAGGAAACGGCGGAGCAAACGCGGTAAGGCTCGCTCTTGCAGACGCGGAAATGAAACCTGAAGAAATCCAGTATTACAACGCGCACGGAACATCAACAGAAATAAACGATCCTACAGAAACTAAAATGATTAAAATGGCTTTTGGGGATCATGCCTACAAAATGAAAATTTCAAGCACAAAGAGTATGCACGGCCACTGCATCGCCGGAGCCGGCGGCATCGAAGCCATTGTCTGCGTTCTAGCGATTCGCGACGGATTTTTCCCGCCCACAATCAACCTTGACAATCCGGCTCCCGAATGCGATTTGGACTATGTACCCAATAAAGTACAATACGGTGAAGTAAAAGCCGCAGCATCAGGCTCGCTCGGTTTCGGCGGACACAACGGTGTAGTGGTATTCAAGAAATACGAGTAGAGCTTTTTTCTCGCAGATGCGCAGAAAACGCAGAGTTATTTTAGGAGTTTGTATTATGAGTGAAATAGAAAGTTTGCTGCCGCATCGTGAACCGTTTTTATTTGTGGATAAAATTGTTGAGGCAAGCAAGGAAAAAATTGTAGCGGAACATTTGTTCGCGGAGACTGAATTTTTCTTTAAGGGACATTTCCCAGAGTACCCTGTTGTGCCCGGAGTTGTTCTTGTAGAAACAATGGCTCAATCAGGCGGCGCCGGTCTTAGCAAGCTCGGCGTTTTTGAGGACGGCTCACTTTTCTTTCTTGCCACGGTTGACAAGGTAAAATTCCGCCGCCAGGTCCGTCCCGGCGATGTTGTCCGCTCTGAAATTGAAAACCTGCGAATTTCTCCAAAGATGATTAAGCAGAGCGGTAAAGCCTACGTTGGCGATGAACTTGCCGCCGAAGCCGAGTGGATGTGTTTGGTTGGGAACAAATAACAGCGCCCCGTCAAGGGGCGTGGATGAATAATGCGGCAGGTTCCGGCGCAGTGAAATCCCATTTGTTGTAATGAAAGTAGGCTGGTTT
>WQRN01000002.1 GCA_009786715.1 Treponema sp. | reverse complement strand
CTGTATTTTCCCGGAGTAAGACCGGTATTATTTTTAAAAATTTTTGAGAACCAGCTCTGATCCTCAAAACCGCATGATTGAGCTATATCGCAAATCGGTAAATCTGTTGTTACCAGCATTGCTTGAGCTTTCTCCACTCTTAACCGGTTAAGATAGTTAGATAGGTTTTCACCCATTTCCTCCTTAAAAACCGTGCTGAAGTATGGCGCAGAAAGTCCTGAAGCTTTCGCAATTTCCTTCAAGCTGAGTTTCCTTGTGTAATGCATCCAGATATAACGCTCAGCTCTTCTGAGCGCTGTAAAATGCCGTACCCCATGAAATGAAAAAATCATACCTGACATCCTCTCGGTAATTGCGGAAAGAACGTCTGAAATATCGCTGAAATTACCGCTTTCCTCGATTTTTTTCAGACTCCTGTTTGTTGCCTCTATTGAGGTGTTGTCCATTATCTCCTTTGGATCAAACACCGCTCTTGAAAGCAATACTGCCAATTCCAAAGCTTTCATACGAAACGCTTCCATCCTTTGGACGGGCTGGAATTTGTCCTTTATTTCAAGATAATAAAATTTCAATAGATTGACCAGAATTTTCTGTCCTTCTTCTTTGTCGCCGCGCCTTAGACATGCAAGAAGCATCCGCTCGTAATCCATCGGACAGATGTCTTTTTTTACCTCTGCGTTTTTATTTTCATTTGCCTCTTCGTTCTTAATATTCTTTTCTTCATCCGGCATAACAGTATCAGGCGCTTTATAAAGAGAAATCGCGTTTTTCTGATTGAAGCTTCTTCCTGAAATTTGTTCCGCGCACAGCAGCATTAATTGAGCCAGGGATTTTATTCTTTCGCTGTTTTTATTTATTTTCTCCAATCCGCCCGCAAGGAGAGCGCCAGCAAATCTGTCTCCTGAATAAAAAGGACTTGTCCAGAATACCAGTCCTTTGATGCAAAGGTATATGTAAGAGCCGCCTAATATTCTTGACTTTGCGATTGCTTCACTGTGCAGCTGAGTGCAATTTTTTATTGTATTTGCGGGAATATTTTGATTGCACCGATTGCAGACACAGTCCGTATTGATTGAATGCGGAATAATTACTTTTGCGCCGCAGCCTGATGCGCATTCATAATGTTTAATTAATTTTTCCGCTTTTAGGATCAGAGGATCCAGATCTCTGCGTTGAATAATATTCAGATTGGACATATTTTTTTCTCCTCTGTTTAAATCTAGGAATTCGCGGAGGAACAGAACACACCCTGTTTGAAAAAATGTTTTTTAACAAAAATACCCCGTTTCTTAATTTTTTTTGAACATATAGAATTAATAAAAAAAAGAGTTTATACTGATATTTGTGAATGACTTTTCAGAAAACGAAATTAACGCGGCTCTGGATAATATGATTCTTTCCGCTTCAGGCTGGCGCGCCGTTTTCTGCGCGGGCGGAGACGAAGAAAACCCGTCTGTGGAAATCTCAAAAGCGCACTCAATAATCGCCGGAGCCGCGGCTTATGTTTTTGCGGAATATCTTAAAACAAAGGTAAAATCCGGAAAAGCGGTTGTACTGCTTGGCTGCGACACACGTCCGACCGGAAAAGCCGTTATTGATGCGATGATGCCCGTTCTTTCAGCCTGCGGCTGCGAAGTGCGCTATGCGGGCTTTGTTGCGGCGCCTGAAATCATGGCGTGGGCAAGAACCGTTAAAAACCCGGCGGCGGGTTTTATCTATATATCCGCAAGTCACAACCCAATCGGCCATAACGGAATCAAATTCGGACTAACCTCGGGCGGCGTTCTGCCTTCTGAAGAAGCTAACCTCCTAATCGAAAAATTCAAAACATTTATAAAAAATGATGAAAATTTAAAAAAGATTGAAACTGCGAGCCGGATGAATTATGAGAATGTTCCGGTGATGAAAGCCAGTTCTTTAAAAGCCTACTATGATTTTTGCAATGAAGCGGCGTGGGGCAGCGGCGGTTCAATCGCCTCCGCGCTGAAAGACAGTCTTGTTAAAAAGCCAATTGGAATTGTCTGCGATTTTAACGGCTCGGCGCGCGCAGTATCAATTGACAATGAATTCTTTTCAGCGCTTGGTTTTAAATTTAAATCCATTAATAATGAACCCGGACAGATTGTTCACCGGATTGTACCAGAGGGAGAATCGCTTAATCCTTGCGCAAAGCTGCTGGAAGACGCGCACAAAGAGGATGACGCTTTTATTCTTGGATATGTCCCGGATTGCGACGGCGACAGGGGAAACCTTGTTATTTGGGATGAAGCTATTGGTAAAGCGCGCGCTTTCGCACGTGCTTTAGAAGCGCAGGAAGTTTTTGCTCTGGCTGTTGCCGCGGAGCTTTCACATCTTGTCTGGACAGGTGAAATTAAATACGGCAGCAACGGCAAGATAATAACAAAAGCCGCTATAGCAGTAAACGATCCAACATCGATGAGGACAGACAGAATTGCGGACGCTTTCGGCGTTTCCGTTTTCCGCGCCGAAGTGGGAGAGGCGAATGTTGTTTCGCTTGCCCAGAAATTGCGCGAAGAAGGTTATAATGTGCGTATTTTGGGCGAAGGTTCCGCGGGAGGAAACATCACCCACCCGTCGGCAGTCCGCGACCCGATTAATACGGTTTTAGCTCTCGCGAAAATGCTTTGTGTGCGCACAGCAAACGGAAAGCCCGGTCTGTTTGAAATTTGGTGCAAACATTCAAATCAGACGGAAAAATACAAAGACGATTTTACGCTGACAGATATAATCGCGAGTCTGCCGCAATTTACAACAACTCCCGTATATCACAAAGACGCGGTTATGCGCATAAAAACCGCGGATCATTCAGAATTGAAAAACCGTTATCAGGACATTTTCCTCCGGCAGTGGGAGGAAAAAAGAGGCGAATTAAAAAATAAATTGGGTATTTTTAAATGGGAAGCTATCGCCTGCAACGGAACCGCGGAAAAGCGGGGCATAAGCCGCTTCGGCGATGCCGGCAAGGGAGGTTTAAAAATTCTTTTTTCCGATGACAAAGGAAAAGAAATAGCGTATATTTGGATGAGGGGTTCCGCTACCGAACCTGTTTTCCGCATCATGGCAGATATACAAAGCAGCGATACTTTAATTGAAAAACAGCTGCTTGATTGGCAAAGACAGATGATATCAGAAGCGGACAGTAATGTGTAAAGCAAAAGGAGCAAATTATGGGAGTTAGAGGCGAAATATTTTCAAATAAGGTTATTTTACCAAACAGAACATATTTTTTTAATGTTAAAGAGAATCGCACAGGCGATTTATACCTCAACATTGTGGAAAGCAAAAACCGCGATTCAGGCGGTTTTGATCGCCAGTCTGTGATATTGTTCGCAGAAGACCTGCAGCAATTTTTAAAAGGTTTTGATGAATCTTTAAAAGTGCTTGAAAAATCGGTGCGCGAAAAGAAACATTCAGGAAGTCACGGCAAAGGATCTGCAAGACGCGAAGAAAACCGCGAAGACGGAAACCGTAAAAACGAACGCGGAGAAAACCGCGAACGCGGAGAAAGACGCGAACGCGGTGAAAGATATGAACGCGGCGGTGAACGCAGAGACAGAAGCGAACGCGGTGAAAGACGCGAGCGCGGCGGCGCCGGACGCGGTTTTCGCGCAGAAAGAGGCGGCGGCGAACGCGGTTCCCGCGGCGGGGAACGCGGCAAGAACACAGACAGAGAGCGCAGAAACGATCACGGCGGAAGAGGCGGAAAAAAGGTAGTGGTTAAAAAGAGAGATAATACTTAGGGATAATTCCTTTTAATTTTACTGGGTACTAATATCATTTCACTTTAAAACTCAGCCTCTGTATCGGCGATGGCCCGTGTTTTTTAATAGCCTGTCTGTGCGCCATCGTAGGGTAACCTTTATGTTTGTCGTAACCGTATTGCGGATAAAGTTCCGCCATTTTGTCCATGTAAATATCACGTTCGGTTTTTGCGAGAATTGACGCCGCCATTACTTCCGGGACTTTTGCGTCCGCCTTTACCTGCGCTATGGCGGGGACATGGATTTTTGGGATGTATATACCGTCTACAATTGCGTTGATGTTTTCATTTGATAAAAGTATTTTTTTTTCACCGGCTTTAATCATCATATCTTCAAAGGCGCGCTGCATTGCTAAAAGACTTGCCTGTAATATATTGATGTTGTCTATTTCCGTGTGCGTTGCCCATCCGATTCCCCAAACGAGCGCTTTTTCCATAATGATAAAGCGCGCTTCGTTCCGGCGGGACGGCGATAATTTTTTTGAGTCGTTTAAAATTTTTAAAGGAAAATCATCGCTTAAGATAACCGCAGCGGCGCAGACAGGCCCCGCTAAAGGGCCGCGTCCGGCTTCGTCTATTCCGCAAATCATCGCTTTAATCCGTAATTATATGCATAGATTTTCTTAATTCTGGATCGCGCGAATAATAATTATTCTCCAGCTCTTTTTCGGTAAGCCCCATAAGTTCATGACTCATGTAATGGATCCAGTAAGGGTCATCGTTAACTGATACGTCATGCTTTCTGCACCAATAATCCGGATGAATGGGCAGCTGCTCCTTTTTATCGTAAAAATATTTATAGTCATGCACCGCGATTATAAGATCTTTGCGCGGAATACCCTTGTCTAAAATTATTTGAGCCAGGTGGTTTACCGTTTTTCCGGAATCAAAAATATCGTCTATTAAAAGAATTTTATCTCCAACGCGGAGATAATCGGGCGAGTATGTCCAGCCGTCCACTTTAACCTGATCGGCTTTTGCCACGTCTGTGTAAGAGCGGGCGACTACCGCCGCGTAATATACAGGGTGCGCTCCCTTATGGACAATTTTAAAATATTCGCTGATGATATTGCCAAGATACGCGCCGCCGCGAAGAGACACGTAAATTACATCAGGAATAAATCCATCGCTGTAAATTCTGTGCGCGAGTTTTATCGCGTTGTCGCGCACCTCGTCGAATTGTAAAAATTCTTTTTTCATTGTTTTTGTCTCCTTGGCGGACGGAAGAAACCGAAGAAACTCCCGCATAAACCGCCGATGATATGCGCGAAATGCGATATGTTATCTGGACCTTCCGAGCCGCTGAAAAACTGTACGCCCAGATATAAAATCAACACCAGTATAAATGTTAGAGGTATTTCCCCGGCTGAGAAATTTGTAAAAGACGATAAAAGAATCATCATAAAAACAATTCCGGACGCGCCCAAAAGATAACTTTTAAAGAAAAGGACATTTAATATCCCTGTCGCGAGCGCCGTTACAAGCATCATTAAAAGAAGCGGAACCGAGCCGTAGCTTTCTTCCAGCATGGGGCCGATAAGAAGTATCAGCGTTAAATTGTTTATTAAATGCCCCCAGTGAGCATGACCCATAACATGAGTAAGTATCGAAATCCAGTTATTAAAAAAACCGGCGCGGAATGCGTCTCTTCCCGGAACCATAAACCAGTTTTCTACAAGACCCGGAAGAAATGTTCTTGATAAAAATAGAATCAATGCGCATAACAGAGCGAAAGATAAAACTGTGGGAGCGTTGTATTTTATTCTCATTATTTTAATTCTATCTCCACCGGGCAATGATCCGAGCCTTCAACTTCAGGTCTTATAATTGATGATTTTACTCTAGGAAGAAAACCTTTGTCTACACAGGCGTAATCGATTCTCCATCCGATATTTTTCGCGCGCGACTGTCCCATGTACGACCACCATGTGTAATGACCCTTTTCTCCCTCGTGGAAATGGCGGAATGTATCGATGTTTCCCGCGGCAAGAAACTTATCCATCCAGGCGCGTTCTTCAGGAAGATAGCCGGCGTTTTTTTCATTTGACTTCGGACGCGCGAGATCGATAGGAGTATGCGCGACATTGTAATCGCCGCACAGCAAAAAATGCCTCCCCTTTTTTACAATCGAAGAGCAGAAATTTAACATCGTGTCGTTAAACGCCAGTTTATAAGCAAGGCGTTTTCCTTCATCCTGCGAATTCGGAAAATAAGCGGCTATTAAGGTAAAATCTTTGTAATCTGCGGCTAAAACGCGCCCTTCTTCGTCAAATTCGGCTTTTCCCAGAAAACGGACATTTTCAGGCTGAACCTTTGAATAGATTGCCACCCCGGAATAGCCTTTCTTTTTCGCGCTTGCCCAAAATGAAGAGTAGGATGTGCCTTCCGGCTTGATAAAGTCCTGGGATAGCTGGCCCGGATGGGCCTTTGTTTCGTTTAAGCAAATAACGTCGGGGTCTTCTCCGGCAAGCCAGTTAAAAAACCCCTTTTTTTCCGCGGCGCGGATACCGTTCACATTCCAGGAGATAATTCGCATGGATTATTATATATTATTTTTATTCACGCGTCCACGAATCAGAACTGTAAATTAAAATTAAAACCAAAGGACCATGCGCGATCTTTTCCGGATATATTATTTGAAAATTTCCACGCTGCCCATATATACGGTTCAATGAAGATAGGCGACATTGTTAGGGGAACCATGGAAGTAACAAGTCCGAGTTTAAAGATCAAAGACTGCGCTAAATGCAATTTGCCGGCTATTATTCCTTCGGCGTTAAGAGCGCCCTGACTGTCGTACAGCAAGTTTCTTAACGACAGCGTACCGCGCAGTCTGTTATAATAAACATGCGAAAGATTTTTTTGTATTTCAAGCGAGAATATGTTTATTCCGATTTCACCTCCCGCTATCCATTCAAATATATCGCCTAAAGGATATAAATATTCTTCCGACGCGAAATCACTGTACAATGAACCGCTGTAATAAAAGGATTCGCCCTGCAAGTTCATGCGCGATTTGTCATACGCGCCGTAAAGGGCCAGATAATAAGGAATTCTTTTTTCCGCGCTTATTCGAAATAATCCTTCGAAGCGCGGTTTAAATGAATCAACAATATTAATGGCTCTGAGGCTTAAAGAAAAACCGGTTCCGAATAATTCATGCTGCCTTCGCACTCTGTTTGAAATTGAAAATGCCGCCGAATAGAAAAAAATACTTCCCGTTTCATCCCAATTATACGCGCTTAATTCGCTGTTGCCGCTTTTATTGCGGGCAATCCGCGAATAACCTCCGCCTAAAGAAAGTCCGTAGGAAATACGCGCGGGTGTGTGTATAAAACTCGCGCTTAAAGTCAATTGAGTGCTGCGGTAGGGATTAGAGTTTAATAAATCAATTTCCGCCGTATCTGAAAAATTCAATGTAACTGGAATTCCCGGGGTAGTGCTTTCCCATGAAAAACTTTCCAACCTGAGCATTTTGTAAGGGACGTCATAGTAGGCGAAAAACATGATCATATTTGTGTCTGTCGGATCCATTAATACCGAGAAAATACCGCCGCCGTCTACAGTAATAGATACAGTATCCGCTGCGTTAGCGCGGATTAAAGGAAGCGGCAGCCAGAATTTAAAAGGATTCATATAACTGATGCCTAAATACGGTTTTGACGGCATTAATAAATTATTTTCGGTTAACATAGGAGATGGCGTTTCATCAATGTTGTTTTTTACGGTTAGACCGAAGTCCGCCGCCGGCTGGCTGACAAGCGCAATATCAATGCGCGTTCCGGAAATTAAATCCGCGGTTTCAGGAAAACGCAGAAACTCGTCTCCTGAAAATAAATTCCCGCTGTAATAAATATTTCCATTAACGGATACGGGGTTAAAAACGCCGCCTGAAAAATCGCGTTCGCTGAAAACAGCCTGCATGGAATCAAAATCGAGGCAAGCCAGTTTGTACATTCTGTCATCTGAATTGTAGCTGAACAGCAGCTTGTTTTCAAATACGCCTAAGCCGCGCATATAATGCCAGTATGTATTATTGCCGGCGGAATTTTCCACGCGGAAAAGTTCACCTGTCTCGTAATTGTAAAGCATAAGTTTTCTTATGCCGTTTTGAGCCGCGATAAATACAATACGATCGTTATCCAGAACCTGTGGGCCTGAAAACATCAATGTTTCATTTCCTCTGAAAATTATTTCTTCATGGCCTTTAAAATCCATGTATACGATGCAGTTATTATGCTGTTCAGATTTTATGCCGACAGCTCCTTCGCGGAAATATCTTGCCTTGTAAAGCCCGCGAATTGATCTTCCTGTTATTCTTCCCGATCCCGCGTTGTGTTCCGTGACTGCGGCTTTAAACATATCGCCTATCGCGTTATATCCTGAAACAAGCAGTTTTGATCCGCATTCAGAAACGTCTAAATCGTATGAATAAAAAGAATTTGTATTAAATGAGGTTACATTTTCTGTCTGTGAGTTGAAAACGCGTATTTTCTTTTCCGTTGAATCAAGAATATAAACATTGTCTTTGCCGGCCGCTATTTTAGAGATAATATTATTTCTTTTTTTTGATAAACGATACCGGGCGGGCAATACTTCATTCGGTTTTTCCTCAATTCCGGTTAAAGACAGCGACGCTTTAAACGCGTTCCACGCGTCCATTATATTGATGCCGTATACCTTTGCGAATGCGCTGTAAAAAACAGAGCGGTACACAAAAAATGAAAATGAAATATCCTTATTATCTCCCATTGCTCTCCAGAGTTCGCCGTATTTTTCAATGCCGAACTCTTTCTGAAGCCATGCCGAAAAAAGTCCGCCGTATTCGTAATAAGTTCCGATTTGATCCGGCAGATCATAAACGCCTGAAACCTGAAAGGGGGTAAGGAATTTATCTTCGTAAATCGCCTGTCTTAATTTTTGTTTTATTAAAGGATCGTTGGCTCTTCCAAAACCTGTGAGGCTTTCAAAACTGACTGTAGCTCCTTCTATCATAAACAGAGGCGCTGTCAAATACGCGGGCGAAGCCCAGGTGCCGAATATTTTCTGTAAATTAATATAATTCCGGTTACCTGTGCTTATAGTAACAGCATGAACCAGTTCGTGGAGAAAGAGACCTTTTAAATTATTTTCGTAAACCGTCCATTCTATGTCCATGGGGGTGTCGTATAACATGATATGGGGAAAGGACATGTGCGAATAATAACCGTTGAACATGTCTGTGTGAGGAGTAAATGTTACTGAAATACGGGAAGACACTTCAATGCCCAATATCGAAGTTACATCTCTATAAAGGCTATCCGCGTATAACGCTAAAAGCCTTGCGCTCGGCTCTGATTCCTTCGGGAAAATAATATCAAAATAATCTGTTTTTATTACGCGGAATGTTTCAAAAGGTTTAAAGCTCTGCGCCTGTATGCCTGCTGTTATGTGAAAAATGAGAATAACAAAAAAGATATATTTAATTTTCATTTTTCTTCCTGTTTTACCAAAGTGTCAATGTTTCTCCCTGCTGAATTAAATAGCTCTCCTATTGTTTCTCTAATAACTTTTCTTTTGGATTCTTCTATGCTGCCTAAAGATTTTAAAACTCTTCCTGTGATGGAAAGCCACGATGTTTCCAGTTCGGCTGTCGATTTTACATTTGCAAGACTTATAATGTCGTAAAGCGCTTCTATAAACCGTTCGCGCTTTTCATTGTCCATATTTTCAAGCCATCCGCGCAGTGTTTTATTTATAAATTGACTGCTAACGGTGGATCTTTGCGCGCGTACCAAATCATTATGCGTAATATCCCACGAATAGAGGTTATGCTGCATCAGTCCGCTCTCGCTGCTTCTTATTATGGCGGTGTCTGTTCCGTGATCCATAAACATGCCGATAATTGAAGACTGCGGCGCGAAAAAGCGTATTCTGTCTTTAATTTCTTTAAAACCCCTGCTTGATAAAAATTTATCATTAAACCCCGGAGCGTCGTTGCTGTAAACTGTTTTAATGCGCTTTTTTATTTTTTTACCGCAGTTGGCGGACGCGTAGATCGCGAGATTGCCTCCTTTTGAATGTCCGCCCACGCGCAGCCGGCCTTTAATTACAGGAGCCATTTTTTCGAGGTAATTGACAGCTTCAATCTGAGAGGGAATAACGTCTTTAAAACACATGTTAAAATCTTCTTTCCAGCCGACAATGGAACAATCGGTTCCGCGGAAAGCGACAAAGGAATAACCGTCGCTTGTATAAATGCAGACGGCGGCAAATTGAATTTCACGTTCAATATCCACATGATTAACATAACCGAAGAGCTGGCAGTTTCCGAAGCGCTTTGAAGAGCCCAGCGCGCGTATAAGATCGTGGTCTTCCTTGAATATCGACGACAATTTAAAATCCGGTTCTTTTATTTTTTCGTTATAGATTCTTACGGCTAAATCAATGCTGATTCCTTCTTTTTCTTCAGGCGGGGGAACAATGCCGTCCAGAGTAAGATACGCAAATTGCGAAAAAATTATATTATCAACCGGATTAAACGGAGAAACATTAAAATCAAGGTCTCCTCTCCAGGCCAGATAATCAAATATTCCTGCCATACTTGTATATATAGCATAAATTGTGTAAATGATAAATAGGAGAAAATTTTTGGACACCAGGCAATCAATGACGAGCTTAGAACCTGCGGTACGCAGCTCCCCCTTAGATACGCCCGTTACGCTCACCGCTGTAGACTGGAATAATAAAAAACTTTTTTCGCTCTTTTGGCCGCTGATTATCGAGCAGCTGCTCGTTGTCATGATCGGTATTGTGGATATGGTAATGGTAAGTTCTGTCGGCGAGCACGCGGTATCGGGTATTTCTCTTGTTGAAACAATTAATTTTTTAATCATTACGTCTTTTAACGCGATTGCGACAGGCGGTTCTGTTGTCGCAAGCCAATACCTCGGCCGCAGGGAAGAAAAGAACGCCTGCAGTTCCGCAAGGCAGCTGGTTTATATAAGCGTTATTATTTCCGTTGTTTTAATGATAATAACAATTTTTACACGCGCTCTGATGTTACGCGCTATTTTCGGAAATATTGCGGACGATGTAATGCGCAGCGCTAATGTATATTTCCTGTTTATCGCGCTCTCTTATCCTTTTCTCGCGCTTTATACATCCGCCGCGGCGCTGTTCAGGTGCATGGGTAATTCAAAAGTTCCTATGAGAACTGTGATAGTTCTTAATATTTTTAACATTGGCGCGAACGCTCTGCTTATTTATGTTTTTAAAATGGGAGTTGCAGGAGCCGCGTTATCCACGTTTATAGGCAGGGTAATTACCGCGGCGATTTTAATTTATCTTTTAATAAAAGACAAGACAAGGATCATCAATTTATGCGGCATAACAAATGTCAAGCTGGAAGGCGCGATGATAAAGCGCATTTTAAACATCGGTATTCCAAGCGGTTTGGAATCTTCCATGTTCCAGATCGGTAAAATATTGATTACAAGAATATTTACAGTGTTCGGAACCGCCGCCATTGCGGCTAACGCTGTTGGAGCTACGATTAATTCGCTTGCCTTTATGCCGGGAAGCGGCTACGGCATGGGGCTTTTAATAATTGTGGGGCAGTGCATAGGAGCGGGTGATTATCTTGCGGCAAAGCGGTACACAAAAAAGATAATGATACTCTCTTATATTACTTACTTTGTTATAAATATAAATATTTTCATTTTTATGAAGCCGATAATCGGCATATTCAATCTTTCCGCGGAAGCGGGCGAGTTATGCGTGCTGTTCCTCAGGATTCATTGTATTACGTCAACTTTATTCTGGTGCCCTTCATTTGTGCTTCCGAACGCGTTGAAAGCCTCAGGCGACGCGCGTTATGTGATGATTGTCGCGGCGTGCACAATGTGGTTAGTAAGAGTTTGTTCAGCGTTTTTTATGGCGTTCACTCTCGGCTTTGGGCCTGTCGCCGTTTACCTCGCTATGGGCGCAGATTTTTTATTCCGCGGAATTTTCTTTTTAAAACGCTGGCTCTCAAACAAATGGATAGAAAAGAAAGTAATATAGTTACATTAACGGCGCAAAAACTCTTAACCCGTCCTGAATGAGCCTTTGAACCGCGTTGCGGGAACAGTCTTTTAAAGTTATTTCCTGCGAAGCCGGAATTGTGTTTAAAAAATCTTCTTTAATCGCCGCTACAGTTTCGCTTGCGTAAATTAATACGCCGCATTCAAAATGCAGATAGAGGCTTCTGAAATCCAGATTGGTTGTGCCGACAGTCGCAAGCCTATCGTCTGAAACAAAAGTTTTCCCGTGGTTAAAGCCCGAAGTATACTCGTAAACTTTAACCCCTGCCTGAATGAGCCTTCTGTAATATGAGCGCGATGTAATCGCGACTATCCATTTATCCCAGCGGTGAGGCGTTATTATGCGCACATCAACTCCGCTTTTCGCGGCAAGCGATAAAGCGGATAAAAGGTTATCATCTACAATCAAGTACGGCGTATTTATGTAAATATACTTTTTCGCCTGATTAATTATTTGAATATAAACATGCTCCCCTACATTTTCAATATCGATCGGGCTGTCCGCGTACGGCTGCACATAACCCCAGGCTTCATAACCTTCCGCGACTCCTTTCTGCGTGTGTTCAATGATATTTTTTTTCCAAGGATAAAATGATTCATAATCATCTTTGTCTTTGAATCCTAAATTCCACATTTGAAGAAAGATAAGAGTCAAAGACCACGCGCCGTCTCCTTCGATCATTATCGCTGAATCTTTCCAGTGTCCGAAACGGTCAATTGCGTTTATGTATTCATCGGCAAGATTCAACCCGCCTGTAAAAGCTGCCTTGCCGTCTATCGAAATAATTTTTCTGTGATCGCGGTTATTCTGAAGCGATGATACAATCGGCCTGAACTTGTTAAAAATATATGTTTTAATTCCTTTTTTATTTAACTTCGCAGGAAAATCAGGCGGAAGGGTGAAAAAGCAGCCCATGTCGTCGTACATCACCCTGACATCAAGACCGGCTGCGGCTTTTCTTTCAAGAATTGTAATTATTGAATTGAGCATTATCCCTTCTTTCAATATAAAAAATTCCATAAAAATATATTTTTCCGCCTTTTCTATTTCTTCCAGCACTCTGTAAAAAAACGATTCACCCGAAGGAAAATACGCCTGTCTTGTGTTTCCGTAAACTGGGAAACCGGCGTATTCCTGCAAATAATGCGCCTGAGAGCTGAAATCCGGGTGATTGTTAATAAGCTCGTCCAGCCTGTTTCCGGGAAGGAAAAACGCATTGCGGCTTGCGGCGATATTTCCAAAAAGAGCTTTTCTTAATTTTTTAGGGTTAGACCAAATGTTAAGCGCGATATACATTATTCCTCCGAAGAGGGGGAATATAAGTATCAGGAAAATCCACGTTAGCTTAAAACCGGCTTTTTCATGTTTGTTTATTATATAAATGCTTACTATTATGCTTAATATCGAAAGAACCCAATAAGAAAATTTTAAATATGCGCCTGTCCCGGCTACAAGGAAGAAAAATAAAAGGATTTGAGCAAGAAGGGTAAGGACTACCAGAATCCTTCTTCTAAAAACGAATTTATATTTGTTTTTAAGTTTCTTTTTAGTCACTTATTCAAATATATATAGGATTTTATAAATTCACAAGGAGAAAGATAATAATTTGATCTTATTCAAACAGGCCAGGGGCCGGCGCCGTTTCTGATAATTTTTATCTCGTCTTCGCATAAATCAAGGATTGTAGAAAAAATGCGTTCGCGTTCTTCGCCTGAGTCCAGAATTAAATCCAACCCTTCAATATCTTCAAGTTCCCATCCGCTTTCAAAAAGCTCGTCTTCCGGAATCGGCGGAAGTTCAACGCCCGCTTCATTATCATCATCAGAGGCAAAATCTTCTTTTCCTGTCATGGTTCTTTTTGCCGTTATCGAATAAAGCGGGTGTTTTAATGTTTCTATCAAACTGATTGGAATCTGATAATCGGGAATGCGCACTCCAAGTTCGTGTCTTCGGATATCAAGAAATTTTTCCGTGTGGCAGAGGGTTTTCAAAATAAACACATACGGCCCGGGGCAAAGCCTGTTAATAAGCCTGAAACGGCTGTTGTCAAGTTTAACAACTTCAACAAACTGCGAAATGCTGGAACACAACAGCGTAAAATGCCGCTCGTCCCTTTCGCCGGAAAGCTTTCGCAGTTTTTTTATCCCCTCCTGAGATTTTATCGAACATACAAGACTCCAGCTCGTGTCTGTTGGAAGCGCGATAAGACCGCCGTTTTCAAGAATGCGCGCGGCCTTATTCAACACCCTGTCGTCAATATTTGAGGGAACTATGTATTCGATCATTTTCACGGCACCCATAAAAGTTTATCGGGAGCTGATTCTTTTAAAAAAATGTTTTTATATCGCCCGGAATGGGACAATGATGTTTTCTCCGGAAAATATGTCTGCATAAAAAACCAGACTATGTCCGCCATGATGTTAGCGGAATCTGTCGGAGCGTAGCGGTACCATATTTCCTTTTCTTCAAGGATTTTTTTCGCCTTTTCATCGTTTGTGCAAAGTTCAGGGTCTGTTATGCGCCTTAATTCGCTTCTTAAACCGCCGTAATTGGTCTGTCCTACGATAAATAGCCGAAGTTTCTCGCTTTCATCCATCCAGTACACTTCAAAGATCCCGCCAAAAGTAGGCACTTTCGAGTTAATTTCGTACTTGTCCGCCTTGGCGAGCGCAGACCACTGCACAGTATAATATGCGTCTTCCTTTTTTACCTTTACTGTAACCCCGCAGTTCATGATTTACTTTATCATATAAAGATAATATTTTCTATACAATAAATATTCATAATTGTATAAAAAATAATACACTTTTAACGTTCTTAGGTACCGAAGGGTTATGGCTTTTTGGAATAATTCCTTATCTGACAAGGAGTTATGAATATTTTTCCAAGTTTCGATATACTTGGCATGATTTTTGCTATATATTATTAGCCGTTTCAAGAGAAACAGCGGGAGGCAAAATGCGGAACAAAACATTGAAATCAGGCGACAACCTGCTTGACGCGTATTTCAAGCAGATAAAAGTATTTCCTCTTTTATCATTCGAAGAAGAACTGGAATTATCCAGAAAGATACAAGAAGGCAGCAATGACGCGTTACACAAGCTGGTAAATTCAAATTTACGGTTAGTTGTAAAGATTGCGGCAATGTATAACTCCTGCGGTATATCGATTATGGATATTATCCAGGAAGGCAATATAGGTCTTTTACACGCAGCGAAGAAATTCGATTACCGCAGGAATGTGCGGTTTTGCACATACGCCTGCTGGTGGATACGGCAGTTTATCAGCCGTTATATTTCCAATACGAAGCGCCTTGTTAGGCTGCCTCAGCGCAAAGAAGAAACATTACGCAAAATTCAGCATGCGTACCATTTCTTAAGCCAGAGTTTAATGCATCAGCCTAAAAATACCGATATCGCAAAAGAGCTGGGCATTTCTGTTCAAGATGTCGATTCTTTCTTCAGTATCGCGTCCGATACATTGCTTTATGAATATGCCAACGACGACTCGTCCTGCGCTGTGGATATTTACGAAGATTACACCTATTGCCCTGAGCGCGATCTTATGAGAAAAGCGTCCAAAGATGATACCATGCGTTTATTAAATAAATTAGTGGACAGGGAAAAACGCATTATTAGCTATCGTTTTCAGCTGAACGGCTGTGAGCATTTTACGCTGAGAGAAATAGGAGATAAATTTGATATATCGCCTGAAACTGTGCGTCAGATTGAAAGGCGCGCGCTCAGAAAAATAAGGTGTCATGCGGATGAACTGAAAGAATGCTTATATGTTGAAGCGATTTAGTGTATAATATGTAAATGATACCTGAAGGCGCACTTGTCATTTACAAGGGTAAACCCGCGATTGTAAATGAGAAGGCGCAGAACAAATTTACAATTTCCCTTAAAGACGGTTCACAAATAAAGGTGCGCGATAAAGATATTGAATTGATTCATCCTGGGCCTGTTAAAAATTTTAACGGGATGGATGAGAACCATCCGCTGCCGTCCGCAATTAAAGAGGTGTGGGAGCTGCTTTCAGGTGAAGGCGGATCTTTATCCTTAAAAGATTTAACAGCTTTTATTTATAATGAATATACTCCTGCCGGCGCTTACGGCGCGTACCTTCTTTTAAGCGATGGAATTTACTTTTCAGGCTCGATTGACGCGATTTTACCTAAAGGTACGGAGGAAGTAAATGCCGAAGAAGCCAAACGCGCCGCGGTACAGCGCGAAAGCGGCGAGCGCATAGAGTTTTTAGACAGGCTGAAAGCCTGTTTGAAAAAACCCGCGGAAAATAAAATGCCTGAAGATGACGCGCGTTTCCTTCAGGATGTTGAAGCTCTGGCGTTTGGAAAAACCGCAAGGAGCCGCACAATGAGAGATATGGGGCTCGGCGAAACTCCTCAGGATGCGCATTCGCTTCTTTTAAAAACAGGTTTCTGGACAGGAATGGTTAACCCGCATCCAAGCCGCTTCGGTCTTTCGTTTGCAAGTTCGGTTGTCAGTCCGTCTTCGCATAACGAATGTGATTCCAGCCGCAGCGATTTATGCCGTCTTCCTGCATACGCTATTGACAGCCCGTGGAGTACAGATCCGGATGATGCCGTATCAATTGAAGACGGCGAAGACGGTTCGCTGCTTTATGTTCATGTCGCGGATCCTGCTTCGCGCATAACATTTGACAGCTCCGCGGAAAAAGAAGCGCGTGACAGAGGCGCCACTCTTTATCTTCCCGAAGGCGCTTCCCGTATGTTAGCCGAAGAATGTATCCCAATGTTTGCGCTTGGACTTTCTGAAAAATCTCTCGCTCTTACATTTAAATTAAAAATAGACGAAAACGGAATGGTAACCGATACGGAAATATTTCCTTCGATTGTAAAAGTACAGCGTTTAACTTACGAAGAAGCGGATCAAATAATCGATGCCGGGAATAATGAAAATTCATGCTCGTTATGCTCCCTTTTAAATTTGTCAAAAAAAATATTCGAGCGCAGGACTTCGCACGGCGCTGTTAACATAGATCTCCCCGACGTGAACATAACAATAAAGGACGAAGAGATAAAAATAGAGCCGATTGTTGAATACCGATCTTCCTTCATTGTAAAAGAATGTATGATCGCGGCAGGGGAGGGCGCCGGCACTTGGGCTGCTTCCCGCGGGCTTGCCTTTCCGTATATTTCGCAGGAAGTTGAAATACAGGGAAAAGTCCCGGGCGGCCTTGCAGGTTCCATTCAGCTTCGCCGCTGCATGAGGCCGCGAATTCTTTCTGTAAAACCGGGGCGGCATCAGGGGCTTGGCCTTGACACTTACACGCAGGTAACAAGTCCGCTGCGCCGGTACACAGACCTTTTATCTCATCTGCAGATCCGCGCCGTTCTTCGCGGCGATAAACCCTTATCCGCTGATGAAATTTCGGCGCGGCTTGGATTCAGCGAAGCGGGATCTGTTGCCGCAGTTCACGCGGAAAGAGCTTCTGAAAATCACTGGAAGATGGTTTATCTGTCTGATAAAAAGGAATCGTTATGGGACGCTGTCGCGCTGGAAAATAAAGGCAGGTTCTGGGCTGTAATCATTCCCGCTCTTGCGCTTGAAACTCAAGTTTCGCTTCAGAGAGATGTTGCGCCTAACGATGATATTAAGCTGATGCTGAAATCGGTTAATATCGCTAAGGGTGAGGCTGTGTTTCAGCAATGTTAAAGAATAAAGTGAAAATTAGTATTACAACGCTGTATGCGGCGTGTCAATATTCCCATGGATCAGTAAAATTATTAGAAATAAATTGGAAGTCTTTGGGGTAATTATAAGATGTCCAGCTTTCATAGCTTTCAACTAACGCTATAGCGTCTTCATCTGTTAAGGTATCCATAAATTTTCTGCATTTATTAACTATGCCTTCAGGTTTATTTTTAATATTAATTACAGTCATTTCCAGTTTACGCACAGAAGGAAACAAAATTTCGTTTTCAATCAGGATAAGACGGTATAAATTATACACCATACCATTCGCAACATGATGTTTAGCAAATCCCTCCGGTTTGCAGATTTTCCAAAAATAAGAATAAGATTGTTTTAGGGTGCAGTAAAACCGCAGCTGTTTTGACGCTGCATCCTGTTTTTGAAAAATTGGGATTTTAGCGGCAAGTTCAGGCAAATCAGGATCATGACTAAAAAGCGGCTGCGCATTTGTAAACATATTCCGTCCGGGTTCCGAACCGTTATTTGCCATATTTTCTAAATGCTGACGTGTCATAAAATGAACATCAAAATAACCGCCTTCGTATGTGCATTTTCCGAAAATCGATTCGCATTCCATACTCTTTTTTTTCTTTTCTTCATAATATTCCTGCGATACAATAGCAACGCCGTCAAGGTCTGAGTCGGGTCGTTCTGTACCGGTAGCAACTGAACCTATCAGAAATAGCGCAATAATTTCCGGATTTTCGTTATAATGAGCTGCCATATTTTTAATAGATTCTTCGTGATGCTTATGCATTGATTACCAACTCCTTTTTTTATGCGCTTTTTTTCTTTATGGCTTTTTTATCCAATGATAATATATTACGATAAACTTCTGCGGCTCCGGAACTTTGAATCCCTTCTACGAAAGATGAGATTTCGTGTATTTTTCCAAGACGCATACCCAATTTTTCCCATGTGTTAAAATGTTCACTTACATTCACTGTTCCGCTTGAGCGGTTATTTGTACGTACACTCCAGTATTGTTTAAAGTCGTTTATACCTATAATTGAAGGCGACTTTTTTTTATTAAATTCATATATTTTATAAGAACCTTCGTTTATATTGATAAATGCTTTACGATCCATGTAATCAAAACTGCTGATTAATCCGTTTTCTACTATATAAAATTCAACTAATGGCTCAATCGTCCAGCCGTAAACACCCAGATATGAACCGCCCCGGCTTAAAAAGCTGATTCCATAATCGACTTCTATATTTCCAATTTGTGAATGTGTTAAAAGTTCATCAAAATGTTTACCTGTGCGGAAAATCGCATCGCCTGCGTTTGTCCACTTGCATTTAAAACCTCCGCCGTTTGTCAATGACATTGCGATATTTCCTGTGTCATACCATGTTTCAAAATTATAAGCGCCGCGAATTCCGCTTTGCGTTGTTTTAATGGCATCAATACCTTGTAAATCCGTATTTGTCAAATTGATACGATCATATAAACATAAGGGGGAAGTTTTTCTTATTATTTTATCTGATTTTGATTTACGCATTTCGCCGGGAGTTAGTCCGTATTCCCGTTTAAAAGCCCTGATATATGATTGTTCATAGTCAAGTCCGTAATCGTAAGCAATATCCAGAACATTCAAGTTAGTTCCAAGAAGATCTTCAATGCTTACCGCCATCTTTCTGGAACGAATATACGAACCGATAGTTTGACCGAACGCCGACTTAAAAAGCAACCGTAAATGAGTTGATGATACGGCAAATCTTTCCGCAAGATATTCGGTGTCAATATCCGCCTTTAGCCCGGCTTCAATTTCGTTTAAAACATTTTCTAATAATTTATCATTTTTATACATAAAATAACCTTTATTCCTTATATGTATATTATCATAAATTTTATTATTAATAAATGATAAAAATGAACTTTTTTGTCTATTTAATATATTTTCTTTATTTTCTATATTCAATTACTATCAAATTGAAAATCATCTCTTCTGCAATACGGACATCTGTTATAATGAACATCAACTCTTCTTAAACAATTTTTACATTTCTTTGTTTCTGTTTTTTCATTTATTAATGATTTATTAGGCAGTTTTTTTATAACAGGAAGATAAATCTCGCAAACATTCGATTTTTTATTATTATAACGCGCATCGTAAAAACAAAAATCGGCTTTATTATCCAAATATTCATACCCGGATTTTGGAAGCCAATCCATAATAATACTTACCCATGCGCGATCAATTACATTCGCAAAATTATTATTGTCTGCCGGCTTTGTTCTAAAAACAGCATACATAACTTCCGGTATAGTACATACATGATATTCTTTAGGTATATCTGCGCCGTCTTTAACTTCAATTCCAATAACATATTCAAATTCATGATCTCCCTTTTCTACCGGAACGCAAATGCCGTATTGATTATTGTTTTTTATAAACGGTTCATTGTTTAATTTCTGTAAACTGCCGTTAGTTATACAATCATGCCAAAAATACGATGTCAATTCCTTAACACTAAACCTGCTTAAACTAAAACTAGTTAATTCTTTTGTCTTCAAAAGAAAACCTGCCAGCTTAATCGCCGGTTTTTTTATAATTTTTGCTTTCATATTAATTCCTCCCTGACTTATTATTCTTTATACAGGAATTATAATTAAATTATTAAAGCAAAAATGAACATTTTTGACTATTTCTAATTTGTTTTTAATATTATTTCATTATGAATTGACAACTGCGCAATTACGGCCTCTTGTTTTTGCGGCATATAGCGCTTTATCAGCCAGATCATATAAAATCTGTTTATCATTTATTTTTCCGCAAGGAGATATATGAACTCCAATACTAATAGTAACATACGGAGCTATTTCTGAATGTTCATGTTTTATGTTTAAATCCCGTATCGTCTGATTAACTTTTGCGGCAATCTCTTGCGCGTTGAGAGCGTCTTTTTCAAACCATAACATTGCAAATTCTTCGCCGCCAATTCTTGAAACATAAATATTCATGTTTTCATTAATACTATTTAAAGCTTTACCTATATTGCGCAGACATTCATCGCCCTTAGGATGCCCATAGTAGTCGTTATAGTGCTTGAAAAAGTCTATGTCCATAATTGCGAGGCATAAATAATTATCTGACTGACGGGGATTAGCTATAAATCTTTGAAAAGTCTGCATAAAATCTCTGCGGTTTTTTAATTGTGTTAATTCATCTATAGTGCTTTGATCTAAATAATTATTACGTTCATTTTCCAGCTCATGTATGGTTAAAGTTGATGTTATCCTGTGTGTTATAATTTGCCATCCAAAATACAAACCCAATAATCCGGCAAAAAGACAATTTGTTATGTCCATAATACTGCAATCAAGAGGCTTTACTAAAATGGTAATAACTATAAATATTGCCATTGCGCTTATCGTATGCATTAAAAAAGCCATTGGTGATATATTAAACAGAAATAATGCGCATATCAGAATACCCATAAATGATACTGCGTATTTTCCCGGATTTGCCCAAATACCTAAATATATGCCAAACACAATTACATTTATATAGTATAATGTTATTAAAAAATAAATAAATTGTTTTTTAAATATTTTCCCATGCTTTTGTTGGTTATATAAATTATTAGAATAAATGGTAAAAAATAAAGCGATAATTGATGTGCCGATATAAAAGAGCGCGTTGAAATAATTCTTAGCGACAAATAACGGATAAATGGTAAAAATAAGCGCAAATATAGTAACCGTTCTATTTGCCAAGAATAACCTGTAAACATTGTCTTTAAATGCTCTGTCCATACATTTTATGTATTCATCAAATCCAAGTGAATAATAACGCCATTTATATAACAATGTATTCATATATATTATCTCCCTATATTATCTCCTATTTCGTCATATTAATAATGATTTTTAATTTTATACATATAATTACATTAAGTCAAGTATTTTATTTATTTGGAATACGCATTACCAAAAAATTAATTTCCCGCGGTCGCTTACAAATCCTGAGTTTATAAAACTTTCCGCGAAAACGCTTTTCGCGCAATCCTGTCCGTTAATTTTTTCTACAACAATTTTCTTTTCCGGCATTACGCTTCTTGTCCGTGGTAATTTTAAAAGCGCGATTAATTCGCCGATGCAAGGATCGTCCGTTTCTATTAAAATTTGCAGCTCTTTGCCGTTTTTGGCACAGACGGCGATTAATGCTGCGCCTTTAAAATACAGTCTGTTACCTGAGCTTCTTGCGCATAACTTATATCCAAGCTCTTCAATTTCAAGGCCTGCAAGGCTTGCAGGGTCTGCGGCGTTCATCCAGTAAATGCCGTCAAAACTTTCCGCCTGTTCAAGCTGCGAGGCGATTGACGGGGAGGCGAACTGAAGAGAATTAATGCCTGCAAAAAATCTTCCTGTTACAAGTTCGCCTGCGAGTTCCATCTTTCGCATTGCAGGTAACAGTTTCGACCATGAAAATACAGGCGCTTCATGTTCAAAAAGAGGGCGGCAAAGAATTCCCCAGCGGTTTAATAAAAGTCTTACGCGGTCGCGGTTAATAGCGTCTTCTTCGATTGGATCGATTTGCGTATCGTCCATCAGAAGGGAAAACCAGTTTCCATGAACAGGCGCGCCTGTTTTCCAAAGATTTTTTAACGCTCCGGGGATGCGCCTCTGTCTTCCAAACGGGCGCGGGCTTTCAGTATTCTGAGGCATTTCAATATCTTTTGGGATAAAACCGAACTCAAGACCCCTTCTAGCGGGAATAAATGAATCCGCGCTGAGGTTTCCATTCCATGCCTCCTGCCATAACGCCTTGGCGCAGGAGCGGCTGTCTGTGTTCAGCTCGTTTTTAATTTCCCAAAAATCGCGCGGCCTGTTAAAAAACTCTGACGCCGAAAGACGCGCCATTTCCGTACCATCTTCGTTTTTTTTGTTTTCGAAAATCAAATCTAAATCTTCGCCGCGGCAAAAACCTATTTTTTCTTTTCCTGCGCCGTACCAGACTATTTGCCCTTCGCGTATCATGCGGTCTAGTTTGTCCGGATCGTAGGTTCGATTCCTTGCTAAAAGGATTTCAGTTTCCCATAACTTTACAGGCGCTGTCCATGCGTATAATGTTTTTTCAAAAGTTTCTGCAGAATTAGCGCAAAGCCCCTGGCGAAGGGCGAGGAAGGGAGCAAGCAAACATGATTGTCTTTCTTTAATAACAGGGCGTTCTTTTTTGCGCGAGAGGCGTAAAAGAAGTTCAAGGTTTTCACGGTCGCAAATTAATGATGAAAGCGTCTTGCCTTCTGAATCTGAGGGTATTTCCACATCGCATACGGCTTCGTCAACTTCAAAAAGCGCGAGAGCTGCGTCTTTCGCCTCTGTTTCCGTTACCCCGAAAACGGCGCATATGCGTTCAACGGAAACAGGGCCTTCATAACGGAGCCACTGGCCTAATAGGCTTAAAGGCTCGTTAAGCCAAATATCTTCCATTTCGCGGTGTACAATTGAGGCGACAGACGCTCCGTTACGCGTAGTCGTTTTAATTTTACAATCATCAATTTTTTCTATTAACGTCTGCGGCATTACGCCGCATAGAATCTGCCATTCATCATGAGGGATCGCTGCGCGTTCCTTTACCCATTCAGAAAGGGAAATAACATCTTCAGGCGCGTAACCGTTTATTTCTCTTCGCAGGCGGCTTGTAAAACTTTTAACAACTTCATTTTTAAACGCAGGTCGTAACGCGCTGTTGTTAACCGCTTCTTCAATAACCTTATCCGAAAGTGTTGCGCTTGTGCCGCTTCTTGCAAGGTCTTTTCTTTCATCGTATTCGTACATGAAAGTATTTGTTTCTTCTCTTACAACATCTCTTGAAAACGGGCTTGGAGACACAGTTTTAAAAAATGACACATTAACACTGGCGTCGTTTATTGCAAGAACCAAATCTTTAAAACCGTTCATGTCGAAAATATCAACAAGGCAGCTTCTCCATGCTTCCGCGGTAACGGGAAACCCGTCTTCGCCTGCCGCGGAATCAAACAGCCTCTTGGAGCGCTGGCGCATAATCCAAAGCGGTGTCCGTTTGCCGAACGGCGCTTTTGGAAGAAGCATGCTTCTTTCCGCGGCTTCGCGGAAGTTTGCGCCGAAAACCCCCGAAGACTCAAGGCGGTTTCTAAAAAGCCTTTCCGCCTGTGTAATGGAGCCTGATTCCGTTCTTGCAAGCGCGGATAGAGCTCTTCGCATAATATCTTCGATCGCGTTTGCGCCCGCTTCTTGTGCGCCGAGGCGGGGAATTAAAAAGAGTATGTTATTGTCACTGGAAAAACCGGCAACGCGCAATTTTACTATTTCTTCAAGTTCAGCGCTTAGGGCAAGGGATAAAGGATAATTTATTTTTCCGCCTCGGAAACTGTGTAAAACTACAGAGCAAAAATCCCTGTTAAGTTCTGTCCCGGTAATTATCTCTATTACAATATTTTTATTGTCAGGTAACGCAATACCTCTTTGGGAGGCGCATTGTAAATCTAGAAAATCTTTTAACGCGTTAGCCGCCTGTTCTCCCAAATTGCTTGTAACGCATTTTATTTTATTGTATTCATCAAGAATGGAAAGCAGTCTTTCCGTTAAATTATCGCTTCTAAAAGAAAGTTCCGCTTTCCAGAACGGAATATAATCCGATTTTTTCTCAAGCGGAACAACTTCTACAGCTTCGGAAGTTATGTTTGTAATAGACCAGCCGCGCGCGCCGAAATCAAAACGGTCTCCGATTGAACGCTCCCAAACGAACTCTTCGTCAAGTTCGCCGATTTTTGTGCCGTCCGCAAGGCGAAGAGAATACAGCCCCTTGTTCGCGATAACGCCGCTCGATGTGTACAGGAGGGTAGTAGTCCCGTCCAGCACGCCGATTTTTTCTTCGATCTTATCCAGCCAAATACGCGGTTTAACATCACGAAGCCTGCCGTTATTTCCAAGACCTGCCAGCATACGCACAACGCGAAAATATGTATCGTAACTAAGCGTTCTGAATATATAAAAAGTTTTTATTAACGAGTAAAGTTCTTCGATATTTCTTTCTTTTTCAGAACATAGGGCAAGTACAAGCTGTGCAAGTATATCCTGAGGGTTTTCGATCGGATAAATCTCTTCGATATCTTTATCGTCAACCGCGCTTTTTAAAGCTGACGCGATGAGCAGATCCATGTTGTGAAAGGCAAAAAGCTTTCCCTTGCTTACCTGCCCAACGCCGTGTCCTGAACGCCCGATCCGCTGAAGGGTTTGAGAAACGCTGCCGGGGCTTCCTGCAAGAACAACTTCGTCAATGTCGCCGATATCTATTCCAAGTTCAAGGGAAGCCGTAGCGACTACGCACGGCAGCCTTCCTTCGGCAAGCCCTTTCTCTACGCTTCTTCTAAGTTCTTTTGATAGGGAGCCGTGATGAGGGTAAGCGACAGCGGCGTTCGCTTCACGGCCTGGAGGGCTGCCATGACGCGTAAACAGCGCGGCAGCTTCATTGTTTAGAAAATAACACAGGCGTTCTGTTCTCCGCCGCGATTCTGTAAAAACAAGCAATGTTGCGCCTTCCCAAATACGCCGTAAAATATAATTGATTAAAGGAGTGTAGCGCGTAACAGGCTGCTGTCCGTCACCGATTACTTCAGGATATTCAACATTGAATTCAATTTTCTTTTCTGCCGGTACAGCGGCGATATGAACTTTTCTTCCAATACCGCCTGTAAAATCGGCCGCTGCCTGCGGATTTCGCACAGTCGCAGAAAGGCTGATTCTTTGAAATTCTCCCGCGATGTGCGAAAGCCTGTCGATCTGACAGGAAAGGTACGCGCCTCTTTTATTGCCGATAAGCGCATGGATTTCATCGATTATAACGCATTTAACATTGGACAGAATCTGCCTGCTCTTTGGGTTTAAAAGAATAATTGCAAGGCTTTCAGGCGTAAGAGCCAAAATTGACGGCGGATGGATAAAAAACCGCCTGCGCGCGGATTGCGGAGTATCGCCTGAACGAGTTTCCACATGCACGGACGGAAAGGGCAATCCTTCTTTTTCAAAACGCGTTTTAATTGCCGCTAACGGAATGAGAAGGTTGCGTTTAATATCTTCGTTTAACGCCTTAAGAGGCGAGACATACAACACGGAAAGTTTTTCCGCGTTGTATTTTTGATTGCCGTCTGAACAAAAACGCGATATCGCTGAAAGGAACGCCGTTAAGGTTTTACCGCTTCCGGTCGGCGCGATGGCGAGAACATTTTCACCTTTCTCTATCAAAGGCCAGGCTTCTGCCTGCACGCCCGTAGGTTTGCCGTATGTTTCGGCAAACCAATTACGGATTATCGGATGAAAGCCCTGAGGCAGCATGATTAAAACACCGGATCAAATGCCCGTCTTTAATATTTTCCAAAACCGGATGCTCGCTCAAACAACGCTGTATCGCGTTAGGGCACCTCGACGCAAACGAACATCCGCCTTCATTAACTGTTTCTTTGCTTCCTTTGCGTGTCTGCGCTTGTGAAGGAGCCTCCTGCGAGTCCCTGCTTGCGCAGGAAAATAAAAGTTTTGTATAAGGATGAAGCCCCTCGCGGTACAAATCCTGCGCTCCCGCTTCTTCCATTAATTCGCCCTTGTACATAACGCCGATTCGATCGCAAAAATAACAGGCAACTTTTAAATCGTGCGCGATAAATAAAAATGAGATATTTCTTTTTTTGCGAATGTCGAGTAACAAATTTAAAATCTGCCCCTGAATTGAAACATCCAAAGCTGAGACAACTTCATCGCAGATTAAAACTTCAGGTTCCATCAAAAGCGCGCGCGCGATGGAAATACGCTGCCTTTGCCCGCCTGAAAATTCCGAAGGTCTTTTTTCCAAATCGCCTTCCTGAAGCCCTACCTCTTCAAGAATTGCCGCCGCTTTCTGTCTTAGCTCATTTTCACTTATGCCTCTTTTCTTCAACGGTTTTCTGCACCCTGAAACCAGCACTTCATAAATATTCATGCGCGGATTTAAAGATTTTGCCGGGTCCTGAAAAACATAGCGCACCTTTTCGCGGTAATTCCTGAGCGCTTCTTTTTTCAGAGATGAGACAACCAGAGTTTCGTCTCCATGATTAAATAAAATCTCTCCTGAATCGGCTTCATACATCCTGACAAGCATTCGCGCCGTTGTTGTCTTTCCGCAGCCCGACTCGCCCACAAGCCCGTACGCTTCATTTTTGCCGATTACAAAGGAAATATCATTAACAGCGTTTACGAACCTCCCAAACCGGGCAAAAAAACCCGCCTCAAGATTGAAACGCTTGTAAAGATTGGAAACAGTTAAAACTGCCATAATTACATTATATTGATTAATCTTTTTTTTTCCTATATACTTCCTGCATGCTTGAAAAGTTTTTTAAGGCTTTGTTCGGCTCCCAGCAGGAGCGGGATGTAAAAGCCCTTCAACCTATATTGAAAACTGTAAATGAAAAAGAAAGCTGGGCAAAATCTCTGCCGGCGCAGGATTATCCGCGCCAAACAGAAATTTTCCGTCAAAGATATAAAAACGGCGAGACTTTAGACAGTATTCTGCCTGAAGCGTTTGCCCTGGCGAGAGAAGCCGCTCTTCGGACGCTGGGAGAGCGTCCGTACGATACGCAGGTGATGGGTTCTATCGTTCTTCATCACGGGAAAATTGCCGAGTTAAAAACCGGCGAAGGCAAAACTCTGATGGTCGTCGCTTCCGCGTACCTTAACGCAATTTCAAGCGAAGGCATTCATGTCGTTACTGTTAACGATTACCTTGCAAGCCGTGACGCGGAATGGATGAGGCCGATATTTTCCTATCTTGGTTTAACAGTCGGAACCATTTTATCGCACATGGATAACGCGCAGCGAAAAGAAAATTACGCCTGCGATATTACCTACGGCACAAACAATGAATTTGGTTTTGATTATCTTCGCGATAATATGCACCGCGATATGGAAAGCAGAGTTCAGCGCGGGCACAATTATTGTATCGTCGATGAAATCGATTCTATATTGATAGACGAAGCGCGTACCCCTCTAATTATTTCAGGCGCCGCCGATGATGATACGTTTAAATTCGCCGAGGTCGATAAACTTTTAGGCGGGCTTAAAGAAGTTGAAAAAAAAGAAAACGGCGAATATCCCGACGAAACACGCGGCGAAGAAGTAATAGGCGATTATAAAATAAACGAAAAAAATAAAAGTATTTCTTTTAGTAATCAGGGTTATGCGAACATAGAAGAAGTCTTAAAAAAACGCAGCCTTATAAAAGGCGCGATTGTAGACGAAGAAAACTTTGAATACATTCACTATTTTACACAAGCGCTGCGGGCGCATAAACTTTTTCATATTGATGTTGATTATGTTGTAGACGACGGGCAGGTTCAGATTGTCGATGAATTTACAGGACGCATTCTGCACGGCAGAAGATATTCCGACGGGCTTCATCAGGCTATCGAAGCGAAGGAGCGCATAAAAATAGCACAGCGCAACAGAACGCTTGCCACAATCACTTTTCAAAACTATTTCAGGCTTTACAAAAAAATCTCAGGCATGACAGGAACGGCGGATACTGAAGCTGTTGAGTTTAGCAAAATTTACAAACTGGATGTAGTCGTTGTTCCAACCAACAAACCTGTCGCGCGTCTTGATGAAGACGATATGGTCTATCTTAACGAGTCGGACAAGTACAAAGCGTTATGTGATGAAATTGCCGAAGCGAATAAAAAAGGCCAGCCAATGCTGGTAGGAACTGTATCCATAGAAAAATCTGAAAAAATCTCTTCCTTGCTTTCGCGAAGGGGTGTAAAGCATGAAGTGTTAAACGCAAAAAACCACGCGCGGGAAGCATTGATTATCGCCGAAGCCGGCGCGAAAGGCTCTGTTACAATAGCGACTAACATGGCAGGCCGCGGCACGGACATTAAACTCGGCGGGAATCCGGAATCGCGGGCGCGAAGAAGGGTAGGCACAAGCGCGACAGAAGAGCAATACGCCGCGGCTTTTAAAGAAGAAGTTGAAAAATGGAAATCGGATTACGAAGAAGTAAAATCGCTCGGCGGCTTGTATGTAATCGGCACGGAACGCCATGAAAGCAGGCGTATTGATAACCAGCTTCGCGGCCGCTCGGGGCGGCAGGGTGATCCCGGGAAGAGCAGGTTTTTTATATCGATGGATGATGAACTTATGCGCCTTTTCGGCGGCGAAAAAATGAAAAATATAATGGCAAGAATCGGGATGACGGGCGGAGAGCCTATTTTCCATCCGATGCTTAACAAAAGCATAGAAAACGCGCAGAAGAAAGTGGAAGAGCGCAACTTCGAAATTCGTAAACACCTCCTTGAATATGACGATGTATTGAATCAGCAGCGAAAGTTCATTTACGAACAGCGTGACGCGATACTTGTTGATAACGATTTAAAAAAACGCGTAAACGACGCCACGGCGGATATTACGGCGGATTTTATCGATGACTACAACAAGCAATACAGGGATGATTCCGCGGCCGCTTTCAAAGAGTTAACAGAACAGCTTCGTACAAAGTTTGGATATATTCTTTCAGCCGATCCTGACAGTAAAGAGTTCAAAAATTCTGAAGCGCTGGAAAACCATATTATCGCGGATCTTGAAAAAGATTTAGTCGACAAAGAAAGTGTCATAGGACAAGATTATCTTAATTTAATAATCAGAGATAACTATCTTAACGCGGTAGACCGCAAATGGCTTGATCATCTTGAAAACATGGAAGCGCTCAGAGAAGCTGTTTACCTCCGCCATTATGCGCAGAAAAATCCGCTTACGGAATACAAAGTGGAAGGTTTCCAGATTTTTGAAAGGATGATAGAAGAAATCAGGCAGGAGATTGCCTCACGTCTTCATTTAATCCGAGTACAAATCGCTGAAGACGGGCAGCGCCGCTCCATGAGCCGTTCAATTGGAGCGAATCAATCCGCAAGTCACAACAGTATCGGTTCTTTCGCGGGTTCACCTGCCGCGGCGCAGCAAGGTCAATCCGCCGCCTCCGCGATGCAAAGAGCAAGCCGCCCGGACGGCGCAACGGTAGTTCGCAGCCAGCCTAAAGTCGGCAGAAACGATCCATGTCCCTGCGGCAGCGGAAAAAAATATAAAATGTGCCACGGGCGTTGAAATATTATACAAAGAAAATAGACAAAAACCGGATCCAGGGTATATAATAGTCTTAGGCATTAAAGCTGTTTTTATGTTTATTTTAATTTGGGAGTATTTTTATGAAAAAATTATCAATTTTCGCGGTTATCGCTTTTATTTTATCTCTTTTGTTTTTTTCGTGCTGGCTCTTTGAGGAAGAAGATAACAATAATAACAATAACAATAATAATAACGGAAATACAAATCAAACAGATGATGAATCTGTGTGGGCAAATCTATTTGGCACATGGCATGCAGCCAACTATGTTCAGCATTCCACCGCTCAATATGGGTATAAAAATGAAAATGTTTTAAAAACCGTTAAAGCTCATTATTTAAAATCCAATAATACTGTCTTTCCGCTTTATCCCGGCGAAGCCGTATATTCATATAATCAATCAACGCAGTCAACGCTTCCTGCTGATAGAGCAACTATCTGGTATTACGGCTTAGGAACAAATACTGTAAGTGCTGAAAATATCCCCGCTGGAGGCGCTCTTCTGGCTTTTAATTATAATACAAATTTAAACGGTAATTATGAAAATGTTACTGTTACCGGGCAAACGCCGCCTTCAAGGAGTATTTTTAACGGAAGTTCGTTTAAAATGCCTGATTCTTACCGTATCGATGCCGGGGATCTTTTTAAACGCAGAGGAAATAATCAAACCCTTACAAGTTCAATAAAATCCGGTCTTACAGCGTCCAGAGCAGTTGCGCCTTCTGTAACGGAGAAAAAATTCTGGGCTCAGGATGCCACAAATGATTCATATTACGAGCTTACAGCTGAATGTTTGGCATACAATGACCGCTGCGAAGTATGGGTGGAAAAAGGAAATGGAATAACAATAACACAGGCAACTGCTGTTGCGAATGAATATAAAGATTATATATATACAAAAGTAGCAGGCGCTCTCTCTACAACATACGATCTTGGAGTCGTTGGCATTATGGATACAATGCAGCTAGCAGATTATTTTGGAGACGAAAATGGCAGATTAATATTATTGCTTTTAGATATCAGGGATGGTTATGTTGATGGCGGCGGATACGTTGCAGGGTACTTCCATGCGGTTAATTTTTTTAATGATGATTCTCCCCTTGAATATCGTTCAAATCAATGTGATATGATTTATCTTGACATCTATCCTGAAGAGGTCGGCTCACCGTCATTTTATGAAACGCTTGCTCATGAGATGCAGCACCTGATGAATTTTACTACCAGTTTACTTTATATTATGAATGATATAAGAGATACTGTCATGGATACATGGCTTGATGAAGGGTTGTCGTCGGCGGCTGAATATTTGTATTCAGGCAATGTAAGCCAGGACAGAGTAGACTGGTATAACAATGATCCTACTACTTTAATTTCCCAGGGTGATAACTTTTATTTATGGGGGAATTATGGCAGTCAAAGTCAGGCTTCAGTATTGAATGATTACGCTACAGTTAATCTTTTCTTTCAATGGCTGAGAGTGCAATTTACTGCCGGCATATATAAGAGCATTTTCTCAGCAGAATACAGCGATTATAAAGCTATATCTTCAAATTTTGAAATGTCGCGTTCAGCAGGAAACAGGTCTGCTAATTCTGAAGAAGAACTTATTTTTATTCCCGGCGGCTCGAAACATAAGAAGCTGAAGAAAGCGGGTAAATAAGTTGCGTTTTGTTTTTTTATTTTGCACTCTCTTTCTTTGCGTAACAATGCTTTATGCGCGCGGTAAAAAGGAAAAGAATGTGCCGCCGCCTGAGCCTGTCAATGAAGAGAGAACGCTTACTCTCGGGACAAACGGAAAACAGCCGCCTGAAAATCTGGGCGAGGTTCGTTCTGTAAAAGTTACAGGAAGAGTACGCCTTGTAGGAACAGGCATTTTTAACGATTTAATAATTTCCGGCGAACATCAATGGTATATCGCGAAAGATGACAGGGAAAAACTGCATAATCTTCAGCAGCAGACAGTAACCGTAGAAGGCGATGAAAAAATTGTAGAACTTAAGTTATTAAACAATCTGGGGTCTATCTACCGGCGGGAACTTAGTAATATTAAAATTATTTCAATTGAGCAATAGCGGTCTGAGTCATAGCGTCGCATTTTTCATTAAATTCATTTCCCGCGTGCCCCTTAACCCATTCCCATTGAAGAGGGAACTCGCTTGCTAGGGAATCGAGCTCTGTCCATAGCTCTTTGTTTTTAACAGGGGATTTATCGCTTGTTCTCCATGAATTGCGTTTCCATGTTTTTATCCAGTCGGTTATGCCTTTTTGCACGTATTGCGAGTCTGTTATCACAAGCGCCTGACGCGGTATGCTCGCATCCGGTGAAGCGCGCATGGTCTTTAAAGCGCGTAACGCCATGATTACAGCGGTTAATTCCATCCTGTTGTTTGTTGTGTCTTTATCTCCGCCTTTGTCTTCGGCGATTACTTCATTTCCCTGAGAAGTCTGCTGCACCATCACATACGCCCATCCGCCGGGGCCGGGGTTGCCGCTGCATCCGCCGTCTGTATAAATTCTGAAAGATGCGTCCATTATCAGCCCTCCTGTGTCTTGCGCCACTTTTCAATTCTGTCAACTGCCGCGTTTATTTTTGCCGATTTTTCAGTTGCCTTCTTATAATTTCCCTCATGCCCCGCATGGCGATCCGGATGGTGAATCTTTAAAAGTTTTTTATATGCAGCTTTGCAGGTATCATCATCCGCGCCGAACGGAACGCCGAGTATTTCAAAATCCGCCCGCAGTTCTTCAGGCGGCAAATTTTTTCCTGCCGTTCTTGTATCATGTCTTTCAGATTCAAAATTAAAATCATGCCGCCGCTGCCCCGATTGCCGAGGTTCCCTTCGGTTTAAATAATCGTCCAACTCTTCGTAAGCGGCATCTAAATCCGGATCCCGGTAAATTGATGAAGATTTTAACCTGCTGCTTGTATCGTTTTCAAAGTCGTTAAGGTAACTGTTAATAACTTTGCTAAGCCGGCCGAAAATCCCCAAAACTCCCTCCTCTTAAATCCGTGTTAATCTGAAAAATCCGCGCTAATCCGCGGTTCATGTCCACAAATTTTACTTAATCAATGTCGCTGCCATTACCGCTTTAATCGTGTGTTTGCGGTTTTCCGCCTGATCCCAGGCTTTGCTCTGCGGGCCGTCGATTACATCCGCTGTGACTTCTTCGCCTTTTACCGCGGGAAGGCAGTGAAGGAAAATGGTTTCTTTTTTGCCTGTCATATCCATCAGTTTTTGATTTACCTGATATGGTTTTAATAATCTTACGCGATCTTCTTTTTTTTCTTCTTCGCCCATGCTCACCCAGACATCGGTGTAAACCGCGTCAGCGCCCTTTACGGCGTTTATATCGGATGTAACGGCAATTACCGCGCCTGATTTTTCGGCTAATGAATCAATTTTATTCCGAATCTCGCCGAAAGGTTTTAATTCATCAGGAGTTATTATTGTAAAATTTATACCCAGTTTTGCGCAAATGATCATAAGAGATGTAGCTACATTGTTCCGTCCGTCGCCCACATAGCATAACGTTCTTTCTCTCACTTCGCCGAAATTCTCTTTCAGCGTAAGAATATCCGCCAGCGCCTGAGTGGGATGATAGAGATCTGTAAGTCCGTTGTATACGGGCACGTTTGAATATTTCGCCAGAGTTTCCGCGGTTTCCTGTTTAAATCCGCGGAACTGTATGGCGCTGAACATCCTTCCAAGAACGCGCGCAGTGTCTTCAAGAGATTCTTTTCCGCCGAGCTGAATGTCCGCTGTGGAGAGAAATACAGGATGCCCGCCCTCTTCGGCGAAAGCTGTTTCAAAAGCGCATCTTGTGCGCGTAGATCTTTTTTCAAAAAGCATTGCAAGGGTTTTGCCTTCAAAGCGCCGTTTAATTTTTCCCCTCTTTGCTTCGTTTTTCAATTTTTCGGATAATTTTAATAAATACCGGATTTCTTCGGGTGTGAAATCCAGCAAAGTCAGCAAAGATCTCCCAAATAATGACAATGACACAACAACCTCCAAATTATTTCTGCAAATGTCTCTCAAAAACACTTATATTATAATATGATAAGGTTATTATAAACAATAAGGGGTTGAGGTATTATATGAAAATTATGTCAAGCCGGCCGCTTTATATTCAGTTAATTTTTACCGCTTTAGCGTTTACGGCGATGGTTGTTTTAAGTTACTTTTTTATGCGCGATATAGTGCATAAAAGCCTTGTAAGCAACGCGGAAAGCGTTTTTTCATTTGCTCAGACTCAGCTGGAAGCTGATCTTCTTGAGCCGAGGATGCTGCTTCAGGGATTTTCTCAAACAATCAGAAATATGCTTATCCGCGGCGATTCCGCCGAAGCCATTGAAAACTATACAAAGGATATTACAAACTATCTGCATTTCTCAGGCTCGCGCGTGCTGAACGGGCTGGAGATGTACGGTTATTTTGAAGCGTTCGGAGATCCCCTCTTTATCGGCAGCGGTGAAATCCCGGAGGATTTTGACCCGCAGTCAAGGCCGTGGTTTAACGCGGCTGTATCAAACTGCGGTATTCTTATCGAAACCCCGCCGTATGAAAGCGTTTTGAACGGTAATATAATTATTACTTACGCGCGCTGCATTCATGATAATAATGACAAACGGCTCGGGGTTATATGCTTAAATGTTAATATAAAAGACATCGGAGAAAAAATTCTTGATATCGCCATGGAACGCGGCGGTTACGGTATAGTGATAAGTCAGGATTTAAAAATAATTTCTCATACAAATTCCGATTACATAGGCAGGAGTCTTTACGATGCCGATATGCCCATGTCGGTTTTTGCCAATGATATCGCGGCGGGAATTGATATTGTAGAACGGCCGCTTGTTAACTGGAAAGGCGAAAAAAATGTGGTTTATGTAAAACGTCTTCCCAACGGCTGGTATCTCGCTCTTTTAACGCCGGAAAGCCATTTTTATAAAAGCATTTCAAGCATGGCTTTAATTCTATTCGCGTTTGGTTCTTTCTTTGCCGTTGTTCTTGCTTTTATTCTCATTCGCATCGACGCCGCAAGGAACAAATCGGACAGGGATTCAAAGCACAAGAGCCAGTTCCTCGCTAACATGAGCCACGAAATTCGCACGCCTATGAACGCGATTATAGGCATGACTACAATCGGCAAAACATCCGCCGAGGTTGATAAAAAGGATCGCTGTTTTAACAAAATAGAAGACGCGTCGAATCATTTGTTAGGTGTAATAAATGACATTCTGGATATGTCCAAAATCGAGGCGAATAAGTTCGACCTCTCTCCTTGTGAGTTTGATTTTGAAAAAATGCTTCAGCGGATTGTTAATGTTGTAAATTTCCGCATAGATGAAAAAGATCTTAAACTTACCGTGCATATCGATCGTAATATTCCGGCTGAAATTATAGGAGACGATCACAGGCTTGCGCAGGTTATTACAAATCTTCTCGGCAACGCGATTAAATTTACTCCCGAACACGGTTCAATCCATCTTGATACGCGCTTTATCGAAGAAATTGACGGTATATGCACAATTCAATTTTCTGTTTCCGATACCGGCATAGGTATGACTGCCGAACAGCAAAAACGCATTTTTACTTCCTTTGAACAGGCGGAAAGCAGCACGACCCGCAAATACGGCGGCACAGGCCTCGGGCTCCCGATTTCTAAAAGCATTGTAGAATTGATGGGCGGAAAGATATGGGTGGTGTCTGAGTACCGCAGAGGTTCTACTTTTTTCTTTACAGTTCAAATGAAACGCGGAAAAACTTCTTTGCATAAAGGACTTTTATCGGAAGATATAAATCTGAGCAATGTGCGTATTCTTGTTGTAGACGATGATCCGTATATACTCGACTATTTCAAGGATATTTCAAAAGTGTTTCAAGTGCACTGCGATACGGCGTCAAGCGGATATGACGCGATTAAATTTGTTGAAGAAAAAGGTTTATACCATATTTACTTTATTGACTGGAAAATGCCCGGTATGGACGGAATACAGCTTACAGCCGAATTAAAAGCCCATCATGAATCCGCAAAATCGGTGGTTATAATGATTACCGCGGCTGAGTGGTCGATTGTGGAAAAAGAAGCAAGAGAAGCGGGCGTTGACAAGTTCCTTTCAAAACCGCTTTTCCCGTCGTGTATCGCGAATGTCATTAATGAAGCTCTTGGAATAGATCGTAAAAAAGTTAAAGAGATGAAAAAAGATATCAACGGAATGTTCAAGGGGAAACAAATTCTCCTTGTTGAAGACGTTGAAATTAACAGGGATATTGTTATGTCGCTTTTGGAACCGACTGGAATCTTGATTGACTGCGCCGAAAACGGGGAAGAAGCGGTTAATATCTTTTCGAAGAATCCCGCCAAATACGATATGGTTTTTATGGACGTGCAAATGCCTGTAATGGACGGTTACAACGCAACGCGAAAAATCCGGGCGCTGGATAACGAGCACGCAAAGAATGTACGTATTATCGCCATGACCGCAAATGTTTTCAGAGAGGACATTGAAAGGTGCCTTGAAGCGGGAATGGACAACCATATCGGGAAACCTCTGGATTTTAACGAAGTCATAGAAAAGCTCAATATATATCTGCCTAAGAACAGGTAAAGTATGCTATAATATTACCTGACAAAAAAGGAGAGGTAATATGAAGGCGGAAATATTAGAAAAAGTAAAGGATTATATCGCAAGAGAAAAAGATTCCAATTTTAGAGGCGAGGTTGAAAAGCTTCTTTCCAAGGGAGATCCGGAAGCGGAAAAAGAGCTTGAAGATCGTTTTTATCAGAATTTAGAATTCGGCACAGGCGGGCTTCGCGGGGTAATCGGCGGCGGCTATAACCGCATGAACACCCTTGTTGTAAAAAGCGCGACTCAGGGGCTTGCGACATACCTTGTTAAAACATTTCCGGCAAAGGCGGCAATCGAAGGCGGCAATGGTTTAAAAGCCGTTATCGCGTTTGACAGCCGCCATTATTCAGCGGAATTCGCGGAAGCTGCGGCTCTTATTTTTGCCGCTAATAATATTAAAACTTATTTATTTTCTTCGTTAAGGCCAACGCCGGAATTATCATTCGCAATCCGCCATTTCGGCTGCGACACGGGCATTGTTGTAACGGCAAGCCACAATCCTCCCCAGTACAACGGCTACAAGGCATACTGGAACGACGGCTCGCAGGTAATTCCTCCTCATGATGCCGGCATCATAGACGAGGTTAACGCTGTAAAAGACATAAAAGAAATTCCTCGCAAAGACGCTTTAGACAAAGGTCTTCTTGTTATCATCGATAAAGAAGTTGACGAACCGTATCAGGCGATGGTTAAATCGCGGTTGTTCAGACCTGAACTTATTAAACAAAAAGCAAAAGAAGTAAAAATAGTTTATACGCCTCTTCACGGGACAGGCGCCCTTCATGTTGAAAAAATTCTGGGCGACCTAGGTTTAAATGTGATCACCGTTCCGGAGCAGCGAGAAGGTAACGGTAATTTCCCGACAGTCTCCTTCCCCAACCCGGAAGAAGCCGCCGCTCTTGATATGGCTATAAAACTCGGCGCGAAGGAAAAAGCCGATGTTGTCATGGCGACAGACCCTGACGCCGACCGCTTCGGCATCGCTGTTCCCGATAAAAATGGCGGTTTTGCTCTTGTAACAGGCAACCAGATGGGCGTTCTTCTTGCGGATTATATTTTCCTTTCGTTAAAAGAACTTGGAAAACTTCCTGAGAACGCCGCGATGGTAAACTCAATCGTAACTACGGGAATGCAGAAAAAAGTCGCCGAGCATTACGGCAGAGAATGTTATGAATGTTTAACAGGTTTTAAATGGATAGCAGACGTTGTGCGCAAGTGGGAAAACGGCGAAGCCGGAGGAAAATTTTATGTTTTCGGCACGGAAGAAAGTTACGGCTACAATATTGAAACCGAAGTCCGCGACAAGGACGGCGTAAGCGCCGCCGCTTTAACCGCTGAAATGACATTGTACTGGCGCAGCAACGGAAAGAGTCTTTTAGACCGTCTTGACGAACTTTATGAAATCTGCGGCTACTGGCAGGAAATGGGAATCTCCAAATATTTCAAGGGGCCTCAGGGACCATCGATTATGAACGGCATCATGGACGAATACCGCAAAAATCCGCCGAAGACTTTAGGCGGCATCGCGATTTCCAAAGTGCGCGATATTAAAAACGGCGCGGAAGGCCTGCCGCCTAGCGACGTGCTTCAGTTCTTCCTTGCGGACGGCACTGTGGTAAGCGCCCGCCCAAGCGGCACAGAGCCTAAAATAAAATTCTACGCTTCCTGCTGCAGCGAAGTCGGCTCAGGCGGGCTTGAGGCGGCAAAAGCTGAAGCCGGTAAAAAACTGGAAGCGATTAAGAAAGATATTCGCGCTGTTATCGGAGATTGATTACTTTAATAATTTTTCGTAAGTGAATTTATTATAAGAGTTTTTAAAAGTCAGTATAGCTATCACTGCCAATACGGCGCCGAGGATGAGGAATATGTGGGGGCCCATCATCATAATGCCTGTGAATTGACCGATTATTAATAAAATTACAGGCATCACTAAAAATAAGCTGCTCTGCTGAGCTTCTTCGGAGGTTTGCGATTTGGCGGAGCCGCGGACAATCATGTTAATTGAAATAAGAGCAGCGGCGGGCGAAACAAGGAGCATCATTGTAAGCCAGTTGATGTTTGGAGTAAAAAGCGTTTTATCTGCTATTAATAAATACGCTTCCACTGTGATAATCATAATGATGAACGAGGAATATGACACAATCATGCTTAATATAAATGAAGCTGATATTTTAGCGTTGAATATTTCTTTCAGAGAAAGGGGGCAGTAGAGGAGGGTTTCTAGGGTGCTCTTTTCTTTTTCTCCTACAAAAGAGCTTGACGCCATTACAGAAGAAGCCATGATCGGTATTAAAAGAAAAAACATTGGTATAACATAATCCAGTATCATCAGGATTAACTGATGGCGCGTATCGCCGCTTTCAACTTTTACATATTGAAGAATCTGCAGTAGTTCAGTCATATCGGATGAATCTTCGGGCGTGAAAAGAATTATCGATATAAATATAACAGGCATTACTACTACCATCATGATCGGCACAACGACAAGAGCGCTCATCGTGCGTTTGTTGGAGGTGATGTTGTAAATGTCTTTTTTAATAATTGCCGCTTGCATTTTGTTTAACATTTTTGGCCTCCTTTTCTTCTATCATTGCGAAATAAATTTCTTCCAGCGAATGTTTGTGCGCTGTTACGTGGTATACCTTGCCGTCCGTGTCTACGATTTGTTTTACAAACGCGGGAATATCTTCCTGTGACTTTACCTCGATCGTGATGTATTCGCTGATCTTTTGTATTCCCGGCTGTTCCGGATATTTATCAGCTTTTATTTTAACCGTAAGCCCGGTAAAAACCTGCGAATGAAGCTCGTCAAGAGAACCCGCGGCAAGCAAAACACCTTCGCTTATTAAACCGTACTTTGTGCAGATTTCTTCGGCATACCGCAATTGATGCGTGCAAAGAAAAACAGTTGTGCCTTTTTCGCGCGCAAGGCTTTTTATTAAATTGTTAACGCTCAGCGCGCTTTCCGGATCCAGCCCGGATGTCGGTTCGTCCAAAAATAGAATTTTCGGCTCATGAAGCAGAGCGCGCGCCAGTGAAAGTCTTTGCCGCATTCCGGTTGAATATTCGCCTAGTTTTTGATCGTACGCGTCTGAGAGAGAAAGGCTGTCCAGTATATCAAAAGATCTTTGTCTTGCCGTATCCTCATTAATGCCGAAGACAGAGCCGAAAAATAAAAGATTCTGAAGTCCTGTAAGATTGTTGTACATTTGCGCGTGTTCTGTAACTACGCCGGATATCGCGTGTATCTTTTCGGCTGCGCTCGATGAATCGATGCCGAATATACTGCATGACCCTTCCGAAGGCTGCAGCATCCCGTTCAGGACTTTAACGGCGGTGGTTTTACCGGCTCCGTTTGGACCCAAAAATCCGAAAATTTCGCCTTCATTTATGGATAAATCGACACTGCTCAAGGCTCTTTTTCCGCTTGAGTAAACCTTTGTTAATCTTTCCGCGGTTATTGCCTTCATGCCTTATGGTAACATATTATCTAAAATTGTTAAATTGTTAAATACAAGAATTTAAAAAATGTAACCAAATTCGCTCTTTTTTTTTAATATTATGATATAATAAAAGAGGTATAAAATGAAGGTTCAAAACAGTCTTTTCATAATTCTGACCGCCTGCTGCCTCTGTCTCCCCTCTTGTTCAGTAAATAAACTGGCAATGAACCTGGTAGCCGATGCTCTCACAGGCGAGGGCAGTTCCGATGTCTTCACAGGGGATAATGACCCCCAGCTCGTAGGGGATGCCATTCCCTTTGCCATAAAAATGTATGAAGCTCTGCTTTCCCAGAACCCGGATCATCAGGGGCTTATCAATATGACAGGCTCTATGTTCGTAATGTACGCCAATGCCTTTGTCCAGGGACCGGCTGAAATGCTTCCGCAGAGCAGGTATCAGGAGCGCCAGGAAGCCATCGACCGTTCAAAAAAGCTCTATTTGAGGGGGCTTAACCTCCTGTACAGAGGTCTGGAGTTAAAATATCCGGGATTTTCCGCCGCTTTCAAAAATGGGACGCTTCCCCAGGTTCTGGTGAAGACAAAAAAGGAAGATATACCGGCTCTGTACTGGTCAGCGGCCGCCGGGCTTTCGGCTTATTCCCTCAATCCGTTTGATCTTGACCTCGGCGTGAGAATTATGGAATTTTACTCCCTTGTCGAACGCGCCTATGAGCTTGACCCCGATTTTAATCAGGGCGCTTTGGACGACTTTCTTCTGCTGTTCCACGCATCGGTTCCCGACGGGATGGGAAGCGATAAAACCAAGGTGGATTTCCATTTTCAAAAGGCGCTGGAAAAATCAAGTTTCCTTTCCGCGGGGCCCTATGTATCCTACGCGCAGGCGGTATGTATTCCAACTCAAAACTATGATAAATTTAAAGAAATGTTGAATAAAGCGCTGGAAATTGATATTGAGGCAAATCCGCCGAACAGGCTGGTTAATATTATTTCTCAGCGGAAAGCGCGGCATCTTTTAGATACCGCATCAGGTTTATTTATCCTTTTTGATTCCGGTGACAACTGGGATGACTGGGACGATAACAACTGGTAAAATGTTTATTAAGGAGCGTTATATGAAAAATTTTTACAGCTTTAGGTTACTATTTATCATCTTGATTCTGCTGGTTTTGGCGAGCCCTGTTTTTGCTCAAAGAACAATGGAAATCAAACTTGCCTCGCTTGTACCTGAAAATACTCCGTGGGGTCAGTCAATTAACCGGCTGGCGGCTGAATGGTCAAAGATAACCAGCGGTCAGATAGTCATGAAGGTTTTTCACGGCGGGACTGCCGGCAGCGAAGCGCAGGTAATGGCTCTGTTAAAAAGTAATCAGATACAAGCCGCTGTTTTTACAACAATGGGATTAAATACGGTTACTCCCGAATTAATGGCTGTAAGTTATCCTTTTTTAATAAGGAACGATGCCGAGCTTAATGAAGTCCTTCGCAGAATTAAACCAGATCTTGAAGCGAAAATGCAGCAGAACGGTTTTATTACCCTTGCATGGGCAAATGCCGGATGGGTTAAGCTGTTCGCGAAATCGCCTATCGTAACTCCCGATGATTTACGGAGAATCAGGCTTGGTTCAAGTCAGGATCAGCCTGAATTAATGCAGGCTTTCAGACAGATGGGTTATCAGGTTGTCGCCGCCGATTTAACAGAAATTGTAATGTCTCTTCAGAGCGGAAGAATAGACGTAACTTATATCAGCCCTGTTTTTGCCGCTGGAACGCAGCTGTTCGGCGTCGCCAAGAATATGTCGAGTATAAATGTCGCTCCCTTCATGGGCGGTATTTTAATGAACGAAATAACATGGCGCAGAATTCCTGAGAGATTTAAACCTGCCCTTATGGAAGCCTGTAAAAAAGTGGAAAAAGAAATTGAAACTTCAATCATAAAACTTGATTCAGACGCTCTTACAGAAATGACAAGACACGGCTTAATTGTAAATAATCTTACTTCGGCGCAGAGTCAAATTTGGTATGATGATACCGACAAATACGAAGAAAGGCTGATCGGCGGCTCAAGACCGACATTTAACAGAGATTATTATTTTAGGATTAAAAGCATCCTGACTGAACTTCGAAAGGGAAATTAAAGGTGGAATCTCAACCAATTACGCCGGATCGTTTTCAAACGATCAAGCAGCAGGGAGGGAATGTAAAATCGGTATTGTATCTAATCGAAGATATTTCCTGCATAACAGTTATTGTTTTAATGGCTGTGTTCCCATTGCTGGAAATAGCCGTGCACTTTTTTTTCAAAACAGGCATTCCAGCTTCCACAGGGTTTATCGCGCACTTTTTGTTATTCACTGCTCTTATCGCCGGGATGATCTGCACAAGAAATGAATCGCATCTTGCGATATCAATGGTACAGTATCTGCCGGAAGGTTCGATCAGAAATAAGTTAAATATTTTTTCCAATCTTATTTCTTCTTTTGTTTCTGTTTTAATCGCGTGGAGTTCAGTTTCATTTATCAAGATGGGTCTTGATACCAGTATGGTAGGTTTTGTTCCAAGACGCGTTCTCGCTTCAATTATACCGCTCGCTTTTTTCATTCTTGCCGTTCGTTTCGCCCGCAGAGCAAAACTTACAGGCTGGAAAATTGTTTTCCCCGTGATTGTAATTGTTTTAGGAACCGTTGCCGCTTTTCCCTCTATCGCGAAATTGATTTGGGGTTTTAATATGCCGGACGCGGTATTTACAATTTGCGATGTTTTTATGGATATTGCCTGGTATTCAAAAATCCCGCTTGTTGTTTTTCTTATTATCGCGGCGCTCGGCGGAATACCGCTGTTTATTATTTTAGGCGGACTTTCTCTTTTACTGCTTCAGGCTTCAGGCGGAGAACAGGATTCTGTCGCCGTTAACATTTATTTCGGACTTGTTAATCATAACATTATCGCGATTCCGCTGTTTACGATTGTCGGGTTTTTCCTTTCCGAGAGCAAAGCGGGGGAGCGGCTTGTTAATACATTCCGCAGTTTCTTCAGCTGGCTTCCCGGAGGAATCATAATAGTAACTGTTGTTATCTGCGCGTTTTTTACTTCGTTTACAGGAGCGTCCGGCGTTACGATTCTTGCGTTAGGCGGAATTCTTTACGCGATATTAAGCGATCATTTAAAATACCCGGAAAAATTTTCCATCGGGCTTTTAACATCTGTCGGCAGTATCGGCGTGCTTTTTCCGCCCAGCCTTGCGTTGATTTTAGTCGGAACTGTTATGCAGGTAAATATTCTGCATTTGTTTATGGGCGGAATAATACCGGGCATTCTTCTTGTTGTAGCAATGATTATTTTTGGTATTGTCATTTCCATAAAGGTAAAAATCCCTGTTGAAAAATTTGAATTTAAAAAGGCGATGATTTCTTTAAAAAATTCCAGTTTGGAAATTTTACTTCCTATATTTTTAATTATCGCGTATTTCAACGGGATTCTGGATCTGGTTCAGCTTGGAGCCGCGGCTGTTTTGTATATTTTTATTGCAGAAGTTTTTATCCACCGCGATATTAAATTAAAAGATATTAAGGGAATTTTCGATAAGGCGATGCCGATAATCGGCGGCGTGTTAATAATCCTTGCGCTTGCGAAAGCGTTTTCGTACTACATTATTGACACTCAGGCGCCGTCGAATGTCGCGGCGTGGATGCATACCGCTATTTCCTCAAAATGGGCTTTCCTTCTTCTTTTGAACGCCGCTCTTTTAATCATCGGCTTTGTTCTGGATATGTTCTCGGCGATACTTGTTGTGCTTCCGCTCATCATTCCGCTTGGGGAAATTTACGGAATAGATCCTGTGCATTTAGGAATTATTTTCCTTGTGAATCTCGAAGTAGGGTATATCACGCCTCCTGTCGGTCTAAACCTTTTCCTTTCTTCGTACCGTTTCCAAAAACCGTTTGTGGAGATTTGCAAATATGTTTCGCCATTCCTGCTCGTGCGGCTGGTGGTTGTGCTTTTGGTAACGTATCTTCCGTGGCTCAGCACATGGCTGGTTAAGCTTTTTAATTAGGATTTATTTTCTAGGAAAGCGCTTTCTTTTTAGCGAAATTGCTCATGTCGTAATTATTTAAATGATTGTCAAGGACGGCGAAGGTTTCAACAACTCCTAAATCATGGTCGATATAAAAACCATCGCCTGTTTTTGCGCCTAACATAAGCAAACCTTTCAGCAAAGGCGGAAGCTGTCCGACTGCTGTTTTTTTATTAACGCTTTCCTGATCAAGATATTTGTGATAATACGCGCTGGATTCTACGGGGCGCACCATTATATCTTCCGGCATCCGGTATTTGTAATGCAGATAACTTGCGGCTTGAATATACTTAAGAGGATCCAAACCCATAAAACTCATGGTTCCGATGATATATCTAAGTTTGTATTTTAACACATAGGATTTAATCCCGTCCCATAATAATTTTGTAACATAACTGCTGCGGTGGTTCGGGTGTAAAACCGCGCGGGAAATTTCACAAATTTCAAATTTATATTTTAACAAGTTGCTTAAATCGTATTTTAAAGTTATTTTGCAAAAATCGTCTTCTTTTTTAAAACGCATAAGGATGTAGCCGCCGACAAGCTCCGTTTTGCCTGTTTCGGGATCTGTGAAAAACGCGCATAATTGCGCCGTGTTTTTATCGTAATCCATGTTAAAATCGGTGACGCCTTCTTTTGCGTCATCCTTCTTGCCGGGATCGAATTCCAGAATTAAATACCTGTACCGCAAGTCCTGATAATCTTTTAGCTCTTTTTCGTTCTCGCAGAACCTTACAGTGTAATTTCCCATTGTAAGCGGCGTTATAAACTCGTCAAAAGCCATAAATTACAATGCAACTCCTTGTAAAAAAAGGTATTGCTTTACCATATCATGAATATGTGCGTAACTCTAGTACCCGTAACTGCCGTTTGTTATATTCTCTCTGATATTTTTAAGATGGTAGCCGCATATCATGTATTTCATTGCGTTTCCGCGCAGAGACATGTCCATTGTGTACTCTCCGTCGTCCATGTAAATCATCAGCCGGTTGTAGCTCTGTACGGACATATCCTTTAGCTTTTCTACCGCTAAATCTTTGCCGCAGATGCGGATTCTGTTATCGAATAATTCAACGGAGCCTTTTCCAAGAAGAATGTCTTTTTTGCTTTTTACCGCCTTCATTAAAATGACATTTTGATCGCTTAAAAGAGGTTTTTCCCTGTAGCTGCCGTAGTCGATTGTTTTTATATGCTCTAACTGCATTTTGCTCCATTCCAGTATGGTGTCCGGACAGTTTTGCGCATTGTTAATTTTATTAAAAAAACCGGTTCCGTTAATTTCCAGGCGCATCCCGCAGACATTGCAGAAGAATTCATTTCCTTCGGACATAAGTGTTTCCAATTTTTTACATTGAGGGCAATAGAATAAAACTCTTTCAAGATATTCCGCCTTGTATTTGCCGCGGTATTCGATTTTCTCCCGCGCGTTCCATTCAAATTCGTTTATATATAATTCCTTAATTAGAATTTCATCAAGCTGCTCGCCTGAAAGCGCCGCTAGTTCTTCAGGTTTTATAATTCTTGTTACGCCGGCGTACATTCTGCCCTTGTTGGGTTTGTTTTTCCAGCGCGGTTTTGTGTTGAAACCTCCGCGTAATTTTACAAGAACCGCTGGAACTCCCATTTTTTTAATTAATTTTCCGACGCCGGGTTTTAATGTGCATTCATCGCCGTAAAAACTGCGGTTGCCTGACACAAACATTCCAACGCAGCCGCCTTCTTTTATAATTGTAAACATTTTGATAATCGCCGAAGCGTCAGAGCTGCCCTTTGAAAATGGGATAGGGTGAGCCAGAACCTTCATCAGCCAGCTTTGAAGACCGTGGCGGAAAATTGAATTGCTTGCGATATAATTCATGGCGAATTTAAAACCTATTCCAACCGCGAATTGATCAAAAGATGTCTGATGATTGGCAAGAATTACGCATGGCCGCTGTATCCCCTTGCTTGTTTCATATTCAAATCTGAACCTGTATTTTTGCCATAAAATAGGAGTTAGTATAAATCTTAATATCGCGAAAATAGCGTTACTTGCTTTTTTTATATCATGCTTTTTCTTCATTAAGCCTCCTAAACTAAATCTATACATTACTTTATTGCATATAATTTATTTTTGTAAAGACCTGGGGAGCCATGAAAGCCTGCCGATTTTCCATTTGCAGCATATTTCTCCGTTTATGTTAACGGTTTTCCAAAACATATTGGCTATCGCGGCCGCTCGGAATGATATTTTCGGAAATGAATGAGAATAGATATTTTCATCCGAACCGTCACAATCCTGCTGTCCGCATGTTTTGGATGTAAGCCATGCACCGATTACCGCGGGGGTGATTTTTGTTTTTATTTTTTCGGATGTGTTTGTTATTACGGCTGTGTCAATTTCAATACTCAAGCGCGGGCCGAAGAGGGTTAGGCTGTTTTTATCTGATAAGAACAAGGCGCAGGCTGTTTCTGAGGTTTGGAATTTTTCTCCCGCGGCGGCTATTCTTATATTCCTGGCGGTTGTTTTTAATTCATCAGGGGTGAGGGGCTTTGCCAGTAAGGCGATTGGAGCTATATACGGGAAAGTATACACTCCTGTAAGACCGTTTTTAAATAATGCTTCTGTATATTTGCGGATTTCGCCTCTTGCATCGCGATGAGGCACCAGAACGAGAAAAACATGAGTCTTGAAATTATCGGTTTCCATATTTTCATTTCCATGATACAATGAATACGAGGGAAATTTCTATGAAATATAAAACAAAATTACTGGTAGAACGCTTTACGGAGATACTGTCTTCATGGAAAGGAGTTGAATGTATAACATTGAATGAAGCGGCTATGCAGGATACATTAGACCCGTATTTTGCTCTTATTCTGGATGTTTTTTGCTGCGCTTCCATTCCAAAAGCCGAAGATCGCTGCCGTCTTCTCGGCGATGATGTCGCAGCGTTTGAAAGCGCGGGGCAGAGCGAAAAAGACCGCTTTTTAATCGGCGACATTCCTGTCCGCCTTGAGTACAAAAAAACTAAAAAAATCGACGAACTTGTAAATATCGCCTGTTCAGATCATGAATCATTATGGTTCATAAAAGACTCGGGAACTTACGGCTTCTACAGGCTGGCAAACTGCGAAATTGTTTTTTCGCGCTCCGACTGGATACACGGTGTCAGAAAAAAACTTGAAAATATCGGGGATAAATACTGGAGCGAAATGCGCAGCACGGTTCAATCCAAGATGGAGCATTTTCTTTCAGATTTGGGAGCTGCCTGTTTTCAGGGTGACAGGTTCCATTACCTTATCGCTTCAGCAGGATTCATTAAAACCGCGTGCTTAACGCTTTTATGCATAAACAAACGCTTCGAGCCTTCGCACCGCGCGTATTACAAACAGGTAAGCGAGCTTCCAATTCTGCCGGGATCATTTTTAGCGGAATTTCAAACATTTTTGAATAACAGCTCCGACGACATGGATTCGCGCTTTTCACTTGCAAAACTGATAGCGCAAAAGATAGTGATGCTGTAGAATATATGTAATTAATTGTCAATTTTGTACTTGAAACATTCGGAAAATGTGTTAAGTTGCAATTAGAAACGGATTTGGCTCTGCATAAACCGGCTCTCTTTTTTTTGCATGTTCAAATGACATTGGTCTTGATCCCTCTGTGCCGGCTATATCCAATTTATCATGTAATATCTCAATCTCTTCTGACAGCTTTATACAACGCTTCTTTAGTTATCTCCGTCCAGATTGGTCTGCCGTGAGGGCAGCGCGGATCGGGTAACGCCAGAGCTTCTTTGCCGATTGCGAAAGCGGTTTCATTGTCGGGGTAATCGCCGTCTTTAATCGCCGCGCGGCAGCAGCATGTCGCAGCCCATCTTTTTGCCATATCTTCGCCGGCGGTCCGCAGTTCTAAAATTTCCTTAATAGTTTGAGCGTCACTCAGCCGCCAATCAGAGGGAAGAGCGTCGATGCGCCAGCCGTCTTCGTCTTTCTTAATCTCAATCCCAAGAGCGGATAATTCGTTTCGTTTTTCCATTAAAAAAGCGTCTTCGTCGTCGCTTTCGGTTGTAAAGGGAATGGGCGCGAGCAATTCCTGTTTGGGAACAGGCTCGTTTAAAAATTTATCATAAAGAATCCGCTCATGCGCCGCATGTTGATCTATTATATATAATCTGTCATTCCATTCGATTAATATGAATAGGTTAAATAGTCTTCCTACATAATTCATGGTTCCTTGTGAATTTGTTACAGAAGAGTTCTCGCTGAGACGCAGAGGCGCAGAGCTCGCAGAGTTGTAATTCGAAATTTTCTCGAACCCTACAGAACTGCGATTATTTTCATGATTTTTATTGTTATAAGAGAAAGAAAATTCTTCCCCTCTTCCTTCTCCCCCCTCTTCCCTTTGTGTCCTCCATGCCTCCGCCGAACCTTCGGTTCGAAGTTGGCGAGAGGATTCTCTATTCAACCCTTCCGCATCTTCGCGGGAGGTCTTTAAGTATAATTTATGAAAAAAAGCTTTAACCGTTCCTGAGACAACGTGATGAATTGCGCCTGAATCGCGGAAGCGCACTTCGCGTTTTGCAGGATGTATATTGAAATCCGCCAGAGACGGGTCGATTTCGATGTATACCGCGCCGATAGGGTGAACGCCGTTAGGGAACCATCCCTGAGAGCCGTATTCAACCGCCTGAATAAGCGAAAAATCCTGCACTCTTCTTCCATTCGCGAAAACAAATAGCTGCCTTCTGTCGTTTCTGTAAAGTTCCGGGCCGCCGATTACTATGACAGCGGAAAAACCGTCTCCTTGCGCGTTTATTTCGTGTAAAAAACAATCTTCCCCCGGCTGTAATAGCGCGGCGGCAAAGCGTTCTTTTTTGGTTGTTACCGCAGGCAGAAAATCTTTTAATTTGCCGTCTTGCAGATAACGGAAATTAACCGCGTTAAACGCAAGCGCCTTGTCGATAAAAGCCTGCCTGCAAAGACCGGCCTCACTTCCTTCTCTTTTTAAAAATTTCTTCCGCGCCGGAATACTCTCGAAAATATTTATAGCTCTTACAGTAGAACCTTTTGTTCTGCGCGTTTGTTCAATTCTCTGCGGATTACTTTCTGTAGGACCTGTATCAAGCCGCCATGCCTCTCTGCCGTCTGTGCTGGTAATTATTTCCAGACGCGAAACAGCGCAGGCGGCTGCAAGAGCTTCGCCGCGGAAGCCGAGACTTTTTGCGGTATCTAAATCATCGAGGGCGCGTATTTTGCTTGTCGCATGAGCCTCCGGGCATATTTCCAAATCTTCGCGCGGCATTCCGCTGCCGTCGTCTGTTACTTCAACTTTTTTACAGCCGCCTTCTTCAATAGATAATTCAATGTTTAAAGAGCCCGCGTCTATGGCGTTGTCTAAAAATTCACGCACGAGCGCGGCGGGGCGGTCAATTACTTCGCCTGCGGCGATACGCCTCGCTTCTTCAGGCGGTAAAATTTTTATACGCTGCACATTATTCCTCTGCGTTAAATAATTCCAAATCAGGCGATTCATCTATATCCGCTTGCGATGAGTTCATTAGAATTTCAATACGGTTCTCAATTTTTTCAAGGTCTCTCTCAAGCGCGCGCGCAAGACGTATCCCTTCCTCAAAAGCAGATAACGCTTCATCCAGGGGAATATCGGTTTTACGAATCTGTTCACCTAGTTTTTCAAGCCGCCCCAACCGTTCTTCAAAACTTTTTGTATTACTCTTCGCTGCTGCTGCGGCTGTCGTTGTCTTCTTCGCCATTTTATCTCCTTATATTTATATATCAGTGTTTTCTACCAATGCGGTAATTTTTCCTTTTAACGGTTTAATATTAAGCATTTCGCCTTTTTTTACATTTGCCGCGCTGCGCACAACCTTGCCCTTACTGTCTGTTACTACAGAGAAGCCTCTTTCCATGGCGGCTAACGGGCTTCCGGCTTCAATTACCGCAGCCGCAAGTTCTATCCTTTTTTTAAAATTGGAACTTAAATTTGATATTGCGATTATCAGATCTTCTTTCGCGTCATCAAGGCGGACAAGGCGCGGCTGTAAAATCGAACGGATACGGTATTCCATGTCCTGCAGATCAAAAGGTTTTAAAAGGAGCTTCGCTCTTTCAAGACGTGTGCGTATAACACTGTATAAATCTTGCGCAATTCGCCTGACGGAGTCGGGGATTAACTGAAGATTTTCGCTGACAAGTTCCGCTGCCGCCGAAGGAGTCGGCGCTCTTAAATCCGCTGAAAAATCACACAGAGCCCAATCGATTTCGTGGCCGACAGCGCTAACAACAGGAATTTTAGATTCCGCCACAGCGCGGACGACTTCTTCATCGGAAAATGGCAGTAAGTCCTCCAAAGAGCCGCCGCCCCTTCCAACGATTAAAACATCAGCCAGTTTCCATTGATTTGCCTGTTTTATCCGCGCGGCAATAATTGCGGCAGCTTCATCACCCTGTACGGGAGCCGGAAGAATTATAACCTTTACGCCGGAAGCCCTTCTTTGGAGTATATTTAAAATGTCGTGAACAGCCGCTCCCGTAGGAGAGCTTACAACACCGATAACGGCAGGGAAGCGCGGAAGCGCCCTCTTTCTTTCCGCGTCAAAGAGCCCTTCTTTCGCTAGTTTTTGTTTTCTTTTTTCGAGCAGCGCGAGGATTTCGCCAGCGCCTGCAATTTCCATTTCGTCGCAAACGATGGAATAAGTTCCTCTCGGAGCGTAAACAGAAAGACTCCCGCGCACACGCAGCAGCATCCCGTCTTTCGGCTCAAATGTTAAACCGCGCAGCTTGTTTTTAAACATTACAGCGTCAATTTTCGCTCCGGCGTCCTTTAAACTGAAATAAAGATGTCCTGAACTTGCCGGCCTGCAGTTAGAAATCTCGCCTTCGACGCATACAACGGAAAAAGAGCCTTCCAAGTTAAGGCGTATTTGTTCGGTTAATTCGCTAACGGATAAAGGCGCAGCCATTCGACAATTATAACGTGAAAATTGATGTCTTTCAATTGTAAGAGTTTGTATACCTATTCGCACAGACGGGGAAGCCTGCCTGCGGACAAAACATTTGGAGGAATCCGCCTTCGAGCCATCAAGCATATAAAATGAAGCAAGATTATTATTTTTCCAAGAAAGCGCAGTGCATTTTATATGCTTGACTTTCATTACCTCAAAGGGGGTTGTTGTTTCTTTACAAGTCTCTACGGCGGGGAATTCCAAAAGATTGTTTTCCCCGCAGGCAGGCTTCCCCGCCTATGCGGCTGGTATAAAAAATTCTCAATTATAATATGGAGAAAATATTCACCTTACAACATTGAACAAAAGCAATGCGTATTACGATTTAAAAAATCACCATTTTGTTAAAGCGTATGCACGATAATATATCTAAGCATACGCACTAAGAAAAATGTAATAATTTTATTTATGATGATTTATTTCTTCTAAAAAGGCTGCGCAGATTCGAATAACAATCTCAATTTCTGTCATACTATTTTTCTATTCCTATATCATTAAAGGAATAAACAAACCCGGCGTATATTTTAGACAAAAGCATAAAATCTTCAGTGATTTTTAGCGGTTTTACAGGCATATTTTTAACAGGTAATTCAAACCCGAGTTTTATCTGTAATGGCTGAGTTATCTGCCAATTGAATTGCGCTCCCGCGTACCATGCGCTTAATTCATCCGAATCAAGCAGAGTGCCTCTCCTATACTCGCTTTTGTAAATCTGATACCCTCCGAAAATGCTTCCTGAAACCCCGAAATTTTTCGCATAAAAATCCAATCCTGCGTTGAATTTTATAAGTGTATTGCTCACAATGAGATATTCATTCTTCTGCCTTGTAAGGTTTTTATAGTTCGCGGAAACGGATATAATGAAATTACCTATCCAAAAACCGGCCTTTGCTCCTGCTGTTTCCCTTGAATTTGCGCTAAAAAAGTCAAATTCGGCGCCAAGAGTGGATGATCCAGATATCGATACAAAGAAAATACCGGGAAAAGTCAGTTCTAATTCGCCGATTACCCCTATATCTGGGATTTCAAAGTCGTCGGTTACTCCTAAAAACGGGCCAAATTCAAATTTAAAGCGGTCTGTTCTTGATGTTAGCTTCACATCAAGGCTATTTTGCAGAATATTGTCTCTTACAAGATTAACATTTAGGAATATTGACTCGGTAACATCGTGTTTAAGGCTTAAATTCGCTAATCCATACGGATATGGCGTAAAAACTTCGCCTGTTTCGGTAAGCGCCCTTGTTTTATCAGGATGAAAGGTCATTCCGTTAAGCCCTGCGGTAATTTCAAGTTCTAAAGCGCCTAAAATACCAAAATTCACCAGTATAAATAATGCTGAACAAATATATTGTAAAAACAGCCGTTTCATGCTATATATTCTAACGCTTAGGGTTATAAAATGCAATTCAAGGATATTTTTTATGAAAGGTGTCTGTTTTATCAATATTATGGGGCAAATTCTTCCATAATTGCGTAATTCGTGGCTTGACTTTTGGACATTTTTGTTAGATTATTGATAATATGAGTGATTATCTTGATCCTAATAATGAAGAACTTCTCAAGGACTTTTTCAGTGAAGCGCAAATGCAGGTGGACCA
>WQRN01000001.1 GCA_009786715.1 Treponema sp. | reverse complement strand
TACTCTCCCTCGATGCGGGAAAGAACGTCCTTCATTACGTCAAAACCAAGTTCTGTGTGGGCAAGTTCACGTCCCCGGAAACGAATCGTTACTTTTACCTTGTTGCCGTCGTTTAAGAATTCTTTTATATGTTTAGATTTGAAATCGAGATCGTGATCGTCAATTTTAGGCTGCATACGAATCTCTTTGAGCTTAAGGAGCTTCTGTTTTTTCTTGGAATCCCTCAGCCGTTTTTCATTTTCAAATCTGAACTTGCCGTAATCCAGAATCTTGACGACAGGCGGTACCGCCTGAGGCGCTACTTCCACCAAATCAAGACCTGCTTCTCTGGCAATTTCCAGCGCTTCTGATACAGACATTATTCCCTGGTCTCCGTCGTCCCGGATAAGACGAACCTCCCTGGCACGAATCTGCTCATTTACGCGCAAATCTTTCTCCGCCAACTGGCCTCCTTGTGTTTATCACTACTTTTTGTATTTTAGCAAAATTCGAGATTCTTTGTCTAGGGTCTTAAATAATCTCTGTCCCGACGCCTTCGTTTGTGAAAAGTTCGATTAAAATGGCATGGGGCAGCCTGCCGTCGATTATATGGGCTTTATTGACACCGCCGTACAACGCCGCGGCGCAGCAGTCAATTTTAGGGATCATACCCTTGCTGATAATCCCGTCTTTTTTAAGGTTATCCAGCTGAGACCTTTGCAGGGACTTAATCAGGGTATTTTCATCCTTTACGTCCCTTAAAATGCCTCTAACATCGGTCATAAGAACCAGTTTTTCCGCTTTCAGAGCAACCGCTATTTTTGCGGCGGCAATATCTGCGTTAATATTGAGGGCGTTTCCTTCGTCTGAACCCATCCCATAGGCAACGGATGAAATAACAGGGATCGTCCCCGTTTCTAAAACCGCGTTTAAGAATTTTACATCGACATTTTCTATTTCCCCTACAAGCCCTAAATCTTCAGAGCCAGTAAGCCTCTTTGCCTTTAACATTCCGCTGTCTATTCCGCACAGACCCACCGCTTTTCCGCCGTTTTTTTGGATAAGAGCCGTTATTTCTTTATTTACCTTTCCGCAAAGAACCATTTTAACAATATCCATTGTTTCTTCGTCTGTGTATCTAAGCCCGTTTACAAAACGGCTTTCCTTTCCTGTTTTTTTAAGCATCGCTTCGATTTCAGGGCCGCCGCCGTGAACAAGCACAGTGCGGATCCCGACACATTCCATTAGAATAATATCTTCGATTACCGCTTTTTTTAATTCTTCGTTCAGCATGGCGTTTCCGCCGTATTTAACAACTATGGTTTTATTCTGAAAACTTTGAATATACGGCAGCGCGTTAACAAGCACCCCTGCCCTGTCTTTGTTGGAAATTTCGTTTTCGCTCATGACCTGTAATCTCCGTTTATTTTAACATAATCGTATGTAAGGTCGCACCCCCACACCGCCGCTGTCCCGTCCCCTTCGAAAAGCGTTACCTCAATTTCGATTTCTTCCTGCGAAAGTATTTTTTTAGCCTGATCTTCGCTGAACGGAAAATTCATTCCGTCTTTGCAAACCTGAATTTCCCCCGCGCTGCTCTTAAAACTAATATTTGTTTTTTCGGGTTCAAAATCAACGCCAGCGTAGCCCATGGCGCATAACACACGCCCCCAGTTGGCATCGGCGCCGAAACACGCGGCTTTTACAAGACTGGAAGATGCGATTGATTTTGCCAGCGCCTGCGCTGTCGCCCTGCATTGCGCGCCGTTTACGGAAACTGTAACAAGTTTTGTCGCGCCTTCTCCGTCGCGCGCCATCATGCGGGAAAGAGTGACGCATGCGTATTCAAGCGCTTCGTAGAAAATCCTGCAATCGTCTTTTTCGCCCGTAAGCGGCGTATTCCCCGCTTCGCCGTTAGCCATAACTACAACCATGTCGTTTGTTGACGTATCGCCGTCTACTGTAAGGCGGTTAAAAGAATGTCTTACAGCCCGGTGCAAGCACAGATCCAGCGCGGAAGAAGTAATCACGGCGTCTGTGGTAATAAAGGCAAGCATCGTTGCCATGTTAGGATGTATCATCCCGGAACCTTTGGTAATTGCGCCGATTCGCACAGGCTTTCCGTCTATTTCAATTTCCACCGCGATTTCTTTTTTACGGGTGTCCGTTGTCATTATCGCTTCGAGCGCGTCAGCGTTTCCCTGAGCGTCATCGCGCAGACTGGCTTTAAGAGAACCAATTCCGTTTTCGATTGCGTCAATGGGAAGCTTTACGCCGATTACACCAGTGGAAGCGACAGCGACTTCATTTAAATTGATCGAAAGCGCTTCAGCCGCGAGTTTTGCCATGCGCTTAGCGTTTTCCATTCCTTCATTTCCGGTACAGGCGTTTGCGTTACCTGAGTTTGCGATAATAGCGCGCAATTTACCGTCCGCGGTATTTTCTTTGCTGATAATTACGCTTGCCGCTTTCACTTTATTCGCCGTAAACATCGCCGCGGCTGAACATGGACTTTTAGAGTAAATAAGAGCCAAATCTTTTTTTTGGGATGATGGTTTTATTCCGCAGCGGATACCGCCGGCTGAAAAACCCTTTGGAGCGCAAACGCCGCCTGTAATTATTGTCACAAAGCCCTCCGTTAAAAAAGCATTGGTATTGCTTCAAGACCGGATTTTTCCTCAAAGCCAAATAAAATATTCATGTTTTGAATGGCTTGCCCTGCCGCGCCTTTTACCATGTTGTCGATTGCCGTAACAACGATTAATGTTGATCCGTTAATATCAATATGAACGGAAATATCGCAGAAATTTGAATTGCGCACCCTGTTGGCTGCGGCTGTAAGCCCTGCCGGAAGAACGCGCACAAAAAATTCATCCTTGTAAAAATCCTGATATATTGCGCGGATTTCATCCGTCTTTTTTTCGATTTCCGCGCAGAGAGGAAGATTTGGGTTCTCAGGCGTTATCCGCCATTCATCTGACAACGGAATATAAATTGTGCTTAAAATTCCCCTGTTCATCGGCGCAAGATGAGGCGTAAAAATAACCTTCGGCGCATTTCTGCCGTTTTGTTTTGATATAACCGCTAAATTGCGGGCAATCTCAGGAGAATGTCTGTGGGAGGCGACTTTATAAGGAGAGATAGAATCGGCGCATTCGCTGTAGTGAAAAGACCGCGACGGCTCTCTGCCTCCGCCCGATGTGCCGGATGCTGCGTTAATAATAATCGGCATATCGGCGGCATTTGCGATTTTGTTTAAAGCCGGCATAATACCCAATGTCGCGCCGGTTGGATAGCATCCCGGATTCCCGATAATTACAGAGCCTTTTGCGGCTTCTTCTTTTATTATTTTTCTGTTAAGTTCAGGAAGCCCGTAAATTGATTTTTTATGCAAATCCGCAAATTGATATTTTTTACCATACCAGGCATTGTAAACAGTCTCGTCATCATCAAAACGAAAATCCGCGGAAAGATCGATAAAATTGATTTTTTTATCCATACAGGCTGCGGCATAAGGCTCTCCCACCGCGTGAGGAAGAGCGGCAAAAACCACATCCGAAAACGCGATTACATCTTCGGCTTTTCCAAGCGGAAGGGAAATTCTTCCAAGAAAATTCGGATAGACATCCTGAATCCGCTCGCCTTCAAAACTTACCGAGGAAAGAACTAATTTATCGATTTTTGGATGACCCGAAAGGAGCCTAACCAATTCGGCGCCGGCATAGCCTGTCGCTCCGATAATACCCGCAACCATGAAATAATTATGCCTTTTTTGGGACATAAGGTCAATGTTACGCTTTACTAAAACAGTTGTTATAGTTATACTATGGACATGAAAATAATTATCCCGGCGCTTGCAGCCGTAATTTTAATATCCTCCTGCGCATCGATTAACATCAGTAATGATTTATCTCCCGCGGAACTGATACAGCGCGCCAACGAAGCCATGGATAAAAACCGTTTTAACGCCGCTATTCAATATTATCAGGCGCTTTACGATCGAAACAGCACAAATATCGACCTTATGATTACCGCAGAATACCACATCGCGTTTATATACTATAAACAGAGAAAGTACGACCAGGCCCGCGCAGGCCTTAACGGCGTACTTGCCTACTATAACACCCCGGACGAAGAACTCCTGCCCCAGCATTTCAAACGCCTGTCGCAAATCGTCCTTCAAACCATCGAGGAAAAATCACCAAAAAACGCGGATGTTACCGAGAGCTGAGAGAGGCTGCTATCCTCTTGGAGCATAGCATGCGAGTTTATGAAAAAAAGCGAATTTGGCGGTTTAATATCATCCTATAAAATCGAAAAACTCTTCTTTAAATCGATCTGACAAATTGTCGGAATTCCTTATTTTGCTTAATATGGCTGTAAATATATCATTTTTAATCTGTCCTCTGTCTTCGATTACAGAATCAGTAAGGTAACTTTCAAATGTTATTAATAATAATTCTTTTAAATACTGCTGAGAAATAAAAATATAAGTTTCTTTTGATTCACAGAAATATTCAGCCATCGTTTCTGCAGATATTTTTACACATTCTTTATCATCTAGTTTAATATGCTTAAATTTATCTTTAGATGTGCAATAGCAATACTTTAACAGCACATCATTAACGCCTAAAACAATTCCCAAGTGTTGTTCATTACAACCTTTAGGGAGATTACCGTAAAATGCAAACCCGCTCGATATCTCACGAGCCATGTTGACCCAAGCTCTCAAGATAAAATTGTCTTGCTTCATCTAAATATTCATTATCTTTATAGAGCGGGTCTACTCCTTCAAAGTATTTATTAATAGCCGGTGAGTCTTTCATATCAGGGTTTTTAAAAAAATCTTCCATTTCAATTTTTATTGATTTGCTCGTCTTTGATGAAGCAACTTGTTCTTCAAATTGATTTTTATATCGTTTCCATTCAGGATAATCATGTGATATTTCTACAAGTTCTTTCCCAGAAAATATTTCTATCGCTTTGTCTAATGAACTCATCTCATTTTTGCTCAGTAAATCAGTTCCAATTTCCAGAATTATTCTCTCTGCTTTGTAGCATTTTTTAATATTATTCAAATATTTTAAATCGTCATGTTCAAAATTAGATAAATATTCATTTTTCTTATTTAGTACATCCAAAGAATTAGAAGCCGCCGGACCGTTTACCAGCGCTACATATTTATCAAGTGATATCAGAGAATAATGCTCCCGCAGATGTATTCTGTCGCTAAAAAATAAATACTTCATTAAATTCAACACAGATTTAGTATCCGAGTATTTTTGAATATAATAAAAAACCTGAACGATTTTTTCTATGTTAAAATAACAATATTTGTTGAGACTGTTCATATTATGCTCCGATTTTAACAGAAAACAACCATCTTGGCAACGCAGTGTAATTGCAAATATGGATTATTATTAAACATCTTCCACTCCTTGCCATACATGGCACCAGAAAGCCAAAAATAACCATGTTTATCGGTTATCCGCTCAGTTTCATACGATTATATCACTGCCTAAAAATAATGTATAGTACTATATCAAATATAATCATTTATCGGCACATTTTCACGTTTTTTTTCATTTTCGGTCAAGCTTTTCAACGCTTCTAAGAATGATTGCCGCCAGTAATTTTAGAGGTAGTCTCTGGTTTTGTGAGGCTGCTTTTTTATTGACGAATGATTAGAGTTATTAGTATAATAAGCGATGGAGCTTGAATAATGCATATAATAATTGAATTTGCAAAATCAGCATTCAAGCATAAAATTACTGAAGATGATATACGTCATGCTTTGCTTAATCCAGTGTATGACGAGATTCAAGACTCAGGTGATGATAAACACTTATTAATAGGATTTGACAAAAACATGAATTTGCTTGAAATTGCTTATAATGCAATTGATGAGCAGACGTTTAAGGTATTTCATGCAATGGAATGTCAAAAGTTTTATTATAAACTTTTAAGGAGATAATAATGCCTGATTTAACAGAAGAAGAATATAATGCTCTTGATGAAATATGGACAAATAACCCGCCAAAATTAACAGGCGACGGACAGAATGGCTTTTTCATGAAACATAAAAATGAAATAGTAATTCTGGATAATTTCTCCGCTACATGGCTGCGGCTTAAATCGGAAAAAACACAAAAATCAATCACAGAAATAATAGCTGAACTGATAAGAGAAAAAATCGCTGTTTAATCCCCATAAATAAAAGCAGCCTCCGAACGGAATGCTGGCTTGTAAACTAATTACTGGATCTTTTTATTACGAGGTAACCTGTCAGCGCTCCGGCGCTGTATATAGACTAAAAATCCGCTTGTTGTTAGAATAAAAATTATGTTAGTTTTCAATATTTCAGATTTTAATCAAAACACAACACAAATATTAAATGCCGCGTTGAATGATGAAGTTATTATTAATAATGAAGGAATGCAATACAAAATTCTCCCGCTTAATAATGATACTAAAGGAAAATCTCCGCTTGAAGATATTCCCCGAATTAAACTAAATGTTACAACACAAGAAATTGTAGAAATTCTTCAGGAATGCAGAGCAGGTTAATAACGGCTCTCCCCAAATCCGCTTGTTGTTAAAAACAAAACTTGAAATCGCTGTTTAATCACCCATAAAAAAAAGCAGCCTCCGAACGGAAGGCTGCTTTTAAATTAATTGCTGTTTAACTTGAGCTTGTTCCAAAACTAACCTGAGTTTTGGAACATGGTCAGCTCTCTAATTAGGGTCCTGTCCAGATGTTGCGTTTAAGAATCGCGCCCTCATAAATCTCGCGCGTCATGTAACCAATGAAAATTGATTTATGAATTGCATTATTGCCATCACTGTAAGCCGGTCCGTTTGTTATTGCCGCCCAACTGGCAACTGTTCTGGGAACACCATTACAAACAAAAGTGTTAGAGAAAGGCACATTAGCTACAGGAACTGTCATTACTTCCCAGTTGCCAAGGAATAAATCATTATCGTCTGTTCCGGCTCTTATAACCATCTTGCCATTTGTAGCGGCATCAGAAGTTGCAAGCCATGCGACACGAATTGAGTTTCTTGTTTCTGCGAATGACGCATGGAAGTAAGTGATATAAGGTACAAATTTGGATTGTGCGAGAGTAGGTGCGTTACTTCCTGTACCTATTCCTTCATTTCTTACATTGATTTGAATTTTTGTACCCGCCGCAAGGAAGGTATCAACTTTTACTACTGTAATATCGCTTGCTTTTACAACAGTGGTTATACCTGCCGCTGTATTCGGAACAGTGCCAATGTGCGCATAATACAGACCGCCGTTAGCCATATCGTAATACGCAAGATGTATATTATTGCCTTCATCGACAGCCATATCAACATGCGCTCCTGCTGCTCCCGTCGTCGCATATCTAGCTCCTGCCCCGTTTAACCCATTATTTCCGGCACCCAAACCGTGCACTATAACAGCTCTGTCATTCCATATAGCAGTAGTCATACCATTAGTACCGGGATTTATATAAGTGCCTTGATTTCCATAAGAGAAAAGTAAGCGTTCCTGACCATTTCTATCATCAAACCAGGCTATTACAGGCTGCCCTGTTGAGAGTGAAGCGGAAGCTGTATACTGACTTCCCCTATACGTAGAACTGCCGTCAGTTACTGTCTGGAAATAGGCTTCATTTGCGGCTCCCCGGTAATGCCCTGAGAATTGATCTGTGCCATTATTGTTGGCATTTCCGGTAGCTCCGACAGCGCCATAATGCAGCCTGATGGCATTACCGTTTACACCGTCACCATAGCTTAAAGTAACATTATCACTGCGGGAATGAAGTTTAGGTATCAAGACTCTGTTTGGTGAGGCATTAGTGTCTCCTAATGTTAATATACGCGCTTTATTAGTTCCTGTATTGGTGCTGCTGTTTAATGAGCCTGGAGCGCCTCTGGCATGTAAAAATGCGCTGTTTGTCTGGCTGCCTGTCATATTTGACGATACAAGGTACCAATTGTTGTTGTTTATATCAACAGTAATTCCAAAATTAATATGCCTGTTAACACTGCTTCCCATTGTTGTGCCGGCAGTATTTGTTGCAGCATGATTATCCCAAAGCCTAAAAGCAGCGCCGTTAGTACCATTAGTCATTGTAATTGCTCTCCGCCCTGTAGGATTAACAGCCATAACAGGATCATTTACTTCTGTGGAAACGTTAAGTATATTGGCAACATTCCAAATATAAAGCTTGCGATCGTTAGTAAGGATATCGTTGTTGGTTCTGTTTGGTTCCCAGTTATAAGAAACTCTGTTAACTTCGTTCGGCGCGTCCACCGTTTGCCCCGGAAGCAGCTTTCTTGTTGAGTTGTTTATAGAAGAAGTTCTCCCTGTTCGATTAGCATAATTTGCGCCGACCAATACAGATATATCGCCTGATGTAGCCGTAGCGCCGACATTTACGCGGACTTCGTTTTTATTGATAACCCTAAAATTACCTGCTGCCAACGCTGTATCGGGAGCGGCGTTATAACTATAGGTAAGATCCGTTGCGTTTATTCTTACGCCTGTTATCGAATTAGCCTGTGTTGTTTCGTTAGTACCAAGGTTAAAACCTCTTATCGTGATAGTTTCATTTTCACGTACGGAATACCAGCCCGTTGACGAGCGCGCAAATGCCGAAGGCTGCGACTTATATGCTCCGCTTAAACCTGTTACAATTTCAGAAATATACGGCACTATCCTGACACGCAGGAAATCACTTGCAACCGGTGTAGCGGTAGTACGGTAATCATTCACGGTAATCGTAACGTCCTGGTTACCAACTTGCCTGTACGCAACTGCCGGGGTACCTGCTGAATAACTAACCTCGGACGTATCCCAGGCAAATTCCCAGTTAACAGCATGACCGTAATTCAATGTAAGATGATCCGATGTTATCTTAAAATACCATGCGTTATTTCCTGTACCCATTGTTTCTCTTACGCTGACAAGTTTCCCTGTCGTTGTGTTATAATTCGCCACTGTAAACATTGTTCCTGCTCCGGAGCCTCCGTTGAATCCCGGAATGGTAACATTAATGTTTTGGATACGCTGGTTATCCGAGGATTTTCCAAGGAATATAACCTGTCCGCTGACATCAGGAGCTGCCAGGTCAGAGCTGTGTTCCGCGTATTGTACATAACCTTCTTTCTTTGCGGCTGTTCCGTCTCCGGACATTACAATGTTTTCATTATAATTGCTTACATTAATCGTAGTTGTTTTTAAAGCTTCGTTTTCAAGGTCGAGGTATTTTTTTCCGAATGGAGCTACTTTAACTCCCGGCGCTAAAGTATCGGTATTATCAACATCCAACGCGACAATTACCGCGTGAGCCAGCTGGTCTTCAACTTGAATACCTGGGCCAGGTACAGTTGTGTCGTAAACTTTTACAATAAACAGTCTTTCCGGCCATGCCACTTCCCAATCCGACGGCCAGTTTGTCCTCAGGTTTATAGCCCGCCTTGTTATCGCGCCGGATACCTTTGGAGAATCTTGAATTTGATTCGTGCCGGCTCCAAAATCAGTAGTATTAAATACCGTTACATTATTAATATTCGGATTACCTGCCGCAAATGTCCCTTTAGCCGGAGTTCCAACAACATTGTATGGAACAGCATAACCTGTTCCTTCTCCGGGGCCTGAAGCGACAAATGTTGTATGACGCGTATTATTCGGAGCGCCCAGTTTTTGCCAGTCAGTAGTACCGGGTGTCTCAACTGTATAAACCTTTCCTCGCTTCATATCTTTCGCTTGTATTCTAGGCTGGGGGGTAACATGAGAAATTTCATAATTCATCGTTCCGTTGCCTTTTTCAGTTTCAATCCTTATTGCCAGCTGATTGCCTCTGATTCTGAACTGCGGATCAAAATTAATTATTCTGTTTCCGGCGACCGTCGCCCCAACTATGTAATTATCTCTCATGAAGTCGCCGTGATATTCTTGGGAAGTCCATGACGCTATGGATGTTGTTCCTCTGTAATTTGTGCCGAAGTTAATAGTTTTAATCTGAGGTTTTTTATTCTCGATATAGATTCCTTCCTGATAGCGCGTAACATTTCCTGCCTGATCCATAACAAAATAATGAACCATAAGAGGACCATCAGCAAAATTTTCAGTGTCAATAAAAGCTCTCCATGTTTTATCTACAAGTCCTGACCATACTTCACCGAATGTTCCGTCTTTGTCAGTGTCAAGCCACATATCGGATTCCGCGTTATCAATAACCAGCGCATGAGGAGATTCCCACACATAACCAATATTTGCATCGCTGCTTAATTTTTGTTCCAGAACCGGGAACCAGCTTATACTTGTCCCCCATGCCCCGCTGCCTGTTGTAGTTTGAGTTGATGTTCTTACATTCGGGTAACTAGTCATCGCCGGAATTGCAAGCCATGATAAATGATCCGTTTTATTGTAGAATGTATCTTGTTCCCCTGCTTTCTTTCCGCGCTGGTTCAAATAAGCTCCGCCCGCTTTTGCGACTATGGCGCCCTCGCCTGAAGAATACGAAATTTCCGCTTCCTGGAAGAAAATTAATACTCTTGCTATTTCCTGAATGGAACCCGATGTGCCTCCGTAATCTTTCGCAATGCCTGATAATTCAAATTTATATCCGGCAATTCCTTCAGTTTCATCTCTTTTCACGCTGGACGCGTTAAATTGAGTTTCTATTGATGTTGTAGGATAATAATTATCTACCCCTACTTTATAAATTCCTCTTGCGAACATCGGGCTTGCGTTGTTATCCTGCACATTTATATCCAAATCCAGGTAACCTGTTCTTCCAAAGCCAAAATTGGCGGTATAAAAAGCGTTATCCTTTGTGTCTATGTTGATAGTTAAAGTAGATTCAACCCTTCCGGTTACCGTGTTTAAAGTCGGAGCTGTCATTGAAATACCGGCATTCTGCGCATTAACATTATTCGAAATAACGATTCCATTTTGTATAATCTGATAATCAATTCCATTAAGTCTGACTCTTGTGTTTGTAATACCTTTGTCATCGCTTATCACAGACTGGATTTTAAATATGCCTGAGCCGTTAATTCCTTCATAATAGTCCCTGTCAGGAACTCCTGCGGCAGTTATCTTTGGATTAGAAATACGCGGAGCGCCCGCGCTGAAAATAACAGGAAGCTGAGTAGAAGGACCGACAACAGCCGGTTCATTGCTTGTTGAATGAGTCTTTGTGTCTACAGCGCGTACTTCTATAAAAACATTAACAAAGTCTTTACAAATGGTACATTCTTCACCAACAGAAAGAGTATGCGAACATGGTACGGGATCAAGACCGCCGTCTCCGTTTATATTCACAAACCAGCCTATTACCATATCGTCGCCGAGTTTATTAGCTCTAAACCAGCCGGCTTTTGATTCATTCACAGTTTCATTAGATCCCTCAACCCATGTTTCCGTTACAGAATTATAAGTCATTCTAGGTCCGGGATCCCCAGCGAATGTCGGGAATGTTCCTGCGCTGTATACTTCCAATGTCGGCGGATTGGTTGCAGGTATATACCAGGTACTAGAACCTTCTCTTTTGATTCTTACTATTACAGAATGTACCCAGTCATCGTCATTCGCCGTTCCGGAAAGCCTTACCTCGCCTCCGATGATCGGAATGGGAACTTCGAGGGTTGGAGCAGGCGTATTTATTGAAGCGTATGGAACGTCAAGATCAGGGTCTATACAAATCTTATAATGAACCACGCGGAAATTTCCGGCTCCGTCCACTACCTTCACATAGAAAGGAAGATAAAATCTGCTCGCTCCTGATGTTTGAAATGATGCAGCACCGCCATGAGTGCCTAAGGTATTTAATTCACCCATCTCCTGTATTAAGGCAGAGTGAGTAATCTTGTTATATCCTCCCGCTCCTGAGAAGGGCGCCGTGTATTGCCATGTATAAACATTCCCGCTCCAGTTTTCCGTGTGATCCGCAGGATTAAAACTGTCAAGATTAGTATCAATCCAGTCAGCATTTTCATAAGCCGCTCTGCGCTGGGATTCATTCATTTGATCATCACCAAGTTTGCCAATGTGATAATACAATTTCGTGATACCGGAAGAAGCGTCCAGAGAACTTCCGCTGACTGTCGCAGTTCCGTTAATCCATCTCGGAGGATTATGCGGATATAAAATATTAAATTCTCCTCCTGTCATAGTTCCGTGGCCGCCTGATAATTCCGGTAAATTGGCAAACGGACGATCAAACTGCACAGACGGAGAAGTCACGTCAAATAAAAAGCTCCTGTATAACGTAGGGCTCTTATTATCTCTTTCATCTTTCGCTTCAAAATTTAAATATAACTGCGGTAAATTCGTGTTTGGTCTATTATGCCAATCTTGCGCGTCAGCAGCGGTTAGAGTTAATTTATATATATATCTATTACCGTCTGTGCTTACCCATTGAACCGGATAAAAGCTGCTGGTGTATGAAGGATTTTCATCGCGGTCTGTAACCCACGCGTTAACATCTGTTACGGTATTCTGGCTGTTAATAATTAAATTTACTACGTATTCACCAACGCCGTTATAATACGGTTTCGGTTCCTGGAGCATAATTATCGGAATATCAGCCGCTATATAGCTTATCTCCATGAATTTTATCGGGTTATCTTCGGGTTTGTAATTCGGGTTATCGTAACGGTTCGGATAATAGTTCGGTATGTTGTTTGTATCTCTGGTTTCAATTCTGAATCTGTACTGTCCCGGATTAAGAGACCTTGTGTCATCCGGCGTTGTGGGCAGCACATAACCGCTGTTCGGATCACTTTTATCTTTTAAAACTAACTGCCACATCGGCCATGAGAATCTTGTGGTTGTAATTCCGTCTCTTGTGTTCTCCGGCACCACCATTGAATAATACTGCGCGTATCTGTCGTATAACGGATCGCCGGTTATTTTCGGCAATTTAGTTTCATAGTCTATGTATTGGTCGGCAAGGTTTGCAGGCCAAATTTGAATTTTAGGATAACCAAGTTTTACGCCGAGGTTATCTGTCGCAAGACCCATAATGCTGAAGCCGAGGATTACAGGGTCTCCTACGAGCCATTCCTGCAAATCAGGTTTGTCAAAATCATTGCCTTTAATATTCGGGATTGTCAATTCAATTTGAGGAGGAAGGTTTTTTACCTGATAAATAATATCGGTAGTTGTAGATTCATTTCCGGAAACGTCCACCGCGGTTACCTGCGCGCGGATTTTTCCGTCTGCCATGCCGGCGGTGTCAAGATTCACATACCACATGCCATTAACGTGATTGTGGCCGGTCACTTCCGAATTACACCACGGAGGATCGGGTGGATATTGATGAGCTTCAAGATACATCGGCTCTGATGTTTCAATGCCGGTTGCGTCGTCTGTGTACCAGACATTCATATATACAAAATCAATACCGAAAGGCTGATCTACCTGCAGCTCTATACAGTTATAGCCGCCCTGTAAAAACGCGCCGGGGGCAGTATCCGAGTTTTCGGGCATACTGATCTTCGGTTTTTCAGTGTTGACCATAGCGCCAAGACCCAGTTCGCAGGTGGTTAATACCACTGTTAAAGCCAGCAGCATTAATACGAATACAAAGAGATTTTTCCCTGTTTTCATAACAAACCCTCCAAAATATTATTATCCTCAATACAAAACAAAATAAATTAAGAGACACCTATATACCGTTAAATATACTGCATACGTAAATGATATACAAGATTAAACTCCTAATTTTTAAAACTTTTTCCTTATTGTACACATTTTTCTCTTGACTTTTAAACAGTATGATTTTTCATACACCCCCCCCTTCAAAACCGCAAAATTTTGATTAAAAACGGCAAAATTTCGCGAATTTTGTGATGATTGGAAAATCGATCCTTTACAGATTTGTTAAAAGTGGTTATCATTGAATTGCCTAAACTTCCGGAGAATGATGACAGAGCGGTTTGGCCGTGGCTTCGATTTTTAAAATGTAAAAAGAAGGAGGAATATGAAATGCTGGCAAAAAAATACCCTCAGTTAAAGAAACCGATAAACTGCGCAAAAAGAATGGGCTTGTTGGAATCAATCAGGGACTATTATTTTCATAGAAACCTCGCAAAAACGGACGAACGAATGTTAAAATTGCAATGGATGCTCGACGGCAGAGCCGAAGGTCTAGCTGCAGGCAAGGCGGATGGCATTGCAATAGGAAAAGCAGAAGGAAAAAAAGAAGGTATTGCCGTAGGCAAAGCAGAGGGAAAAGAGGAAAGAGACAATTATATTTTGAATCTAATCGAGCAAGGGCTTTCCTCTGAAGAAATAAAAATACGGTTGATACAGAATAAGTAAAATTAATTAAAACAAAATTTCCAGAGCAGGCTTATGGAAGAATTGCAATCTACGGAAAAATTAGATCACGAAATATTGGAAGACGCTATGAAGAAAGCTCTGCGTATCCGAAAAGACTGCGAAAACGCTATTGCGGCGCAAAATGCAGAATGGGATAAAAAAACAGCCGCGCACATAGATGAAATCGAAAAAAAGTATAGCCAACTTGTAAAATATGAAGAAGATAAGGTAATGGCTCGTCTTCCTGTCGACAAACTCAGGGCAAAAAACGAAAAAATCGAGGAATTATTACAATCCGCGGAAGATAATTGGTATAAAGAGTTAAGCCGCTCTCGTATTTTAGAACTTCTTGCCCTAGAATTGTCAAAAAGATTGATTTTTTGCGGCGATATGGCAAATTCCGCTCAAAAATGCGCTTATTATTACGGGTTAAGCCATGAAGAAGCTCAGTTTCTATTAAATAATAAAAAAATCACCTGTAAAGCCGAAGAAATCCCCCCCGCAAACAGATACCCGGCATTAATCCTAGACACCGAAGATGTGCGCATAACTGCCTCAATTCAAAAAATTATCGACTGCCACCTCCACGTTAAACGCACTGAGCTGATTGAAGGGCTGGTTGAAGACCGCAATATGATTACTTGACTTGATAAAAATAAAGGCGTATATTGTTATTAATGCTTTCTATAGGTGAATGGTTTCCCGGGCTTTTGCGAGCTAATTTGCTCGTGCTGGTTTTCTTTTCTCTGTAGGTTTTCTAAAATTTTATTGGAGGGTTTATGGCTGTAGATACCGCGTTACTTGAAGCGAGAAAAAAACTTGAAGCCTCGCCAAATTTGACAGATGAAGAGTACAAGAAAAAAATGTCTCATAAAAACGATGAGGATGCTATTGACAATTTAAAATTTGATGAAAAAGACTACGATGTTTTGGATTACATTGTTTTTGAATAATTTAAAAATGCGTACCTAAAGGAAGTACATCTGTGAAAAGAGAAACTGAGGAGCGTTTTCGGGAAAGGTTATTAAAAGACATTGAAAGACATTGCAGTGTCAGCGGTAACTTATACATTGAAAAAGACAGGATTGACCTCATTTTTGATTTTTACAGGCGTTATAGAGATGTGATACATGACTGTATAGAGCAAGGCAGCGAAGGAAGAAAAGAATATGTCAGAATGGATAGACATAAAATTGCAGCAGCTTTTTTTTGCTCCATAATAAAAGTTAAACCTATTGAAAGTAAAACCGCCCCTGAAAAATTCTTTGAAAGAACGGTAAATGTACAGCTAGCATTATTGTTCAGCGTATTATTCGTTATAGACAAATTTAATATTTCTGAAACAAGCAATACGGAAACCGATAAAAAAATATTCAGCAGAAGTTTTAAATTACCAAAATGCAAGCATAGCGAATCAAAAAATTATGTAACTAATTTTATTATGATGATCGATGACATTCAAATTGAACATCTTAATATTGAATCCGGTGATTTCCAGCCTAACTTGCTGTTTGTAATATCCCATCTGTTTTTTGTACTGGACGCTTATTCATATCAGGAAAACCGCTGTCTTACGATGGAAATGGATGAAAAATAATGGAAGGAAAAGTCCGCAGGATATCAGGGCCGATTATAAGAGCGTCGGGGTTAGGCTCAAGCGGGCTTTTTGATCTTGTCGAAGTCGGCGAGAAAAAAATTATCGGCGAAATTGTAAGGCTTGAACAGTCAACAAGCGGTCACGGGCAAAGTTCCGGGACAGGCGATGAAGCGGTAATTCAGGTTTACGAGGATAATACCGGTTTAAAAACGGGAAGCCCAGCTGTCAGCACCGGACGGCCGTTATCTGCTCTTTTGGGGCCGGGTCTGATAGGCACGATCTACGACGGTATTCAAAGACCGCTCGCTCTTTTATATGAACAGGACGGCGCGTTTATGAAACCAGGCGGAAGCGTCAGCGCGTTAGATGCAAATAAAAAATGGCGCTTTATTCCGGATTCTGCGTTAGCGGAAAAGATCGCGTCCGGCGGAAAAATTACCGCCCGCGCGGGGCTTGTATTAGGTTCAATTAAAGAAACTGAAAGTGTTACGTGCAAGATTATGGTTCCGCCTGACACAAAGGGCGGCGATATTATATATCTTTGCGCAGAGGGCGATTATACCGTTTTTGAGACAGCCGCTAAAACAAGTTACGGCGAAGAAATCGCTTTTGCGCAGCGGTGGCCTGTAAGGCAAAGCCGTCCTGTTTCTTCGCGGCTGCCGCCGACAGAGCCGCTTATCACAGGCGAAAGGGTTATCGACATTTTTTTTCCTCTTTCTAAAGGCGGAACCGCGGCGATTCCTGGCGGTTTCGGCACCGGAAAGACAATGACTCAGCACGCAATCGCGAAATGGTGCGACGCGGACGTTATCATCTACATCGGCTGCGGGGAACGCGGCAATGAAATGACGGATGTTCTTACAGAATTTGTCCAGTTAACGGATCCGCGCACAGGCCGCAGCCTTATGGAAAGAACGCTTTTAATCGCCAATACTTCAAACATGCCTGTCGCCGCGCGTGAGGTGTCAATTTATACGGGCGTAACATTGGCCGAATTTTACCGCGATATGGGCTACCATGTCGCAATTATGGCGGATTCAACAAGCAGATGGGCGGAGGCGTTACGTGAACTTTCAGGACGCATGGAAGAAATGCCGGCGGAAGAAGGGTTTCCCGCGTACCTTCCCACCCGTCTCGCGGAATTTTACGAACGCTCAGGCAGAGTAAAAACTTTAAGCGGCGCAGAAGGTTCTATTTCCATAATCGGAGCCGTATCGCCTCCCGGCGGCGATTTTTCTGAACCTGTTACACAGCACACAAAGCGTTTTATCCGCTGTTTCTGGGCGCTCGACAGAGATCTTGCGAACGCAAGGCATTATCCCGCCATCTCATGGATAGACAGTTATTCAGAATACGCCGATGAGGTTCAGCGCTGGTGGGAACAGGTAAATCCCGAGTGGTCTAAAGTGCGCAGAAAAAGTCTTGATCTTTTAAAACAGGAGCAAAGATTGGCAGAAATCGCGCGTCTTATCGGTTCAGACGCCCTTCCTGACGAACAGAAATTAATCCTTCTTACCGCGCAGATTATTAAAGACGGCTTTCTGCAGCAGAATTCTTTTGACGAAATCGATATGTACTGCGTTGTGGACAAACAGGTAAGTCTTTTGCTTTTAATTATGGAATTTCATGATCGCGCGCATACCTGCATCGAACTCGGCGCTCCGATGACAAAAATTACAGAAACAGGTTTAAAAGAAAGTTTGTCGCGCCTAAAAAGCATTGTTAAAAACGATTCGTTAGGTGAAATAAAAGAGTTTGAGTTAAAAATGCGCCATAAACTTGAAGAACTGGAAAAAACGTACCGCGCAAGGAAGGTTCTATGAGAGGCGTAGAATACAAGAAACTTTCCCGCATAGAAGGCCCTGTGGTAATTACATCGCGCTGCCGCGATGTAAGTTACAACGAAATGGTTAATGTATACGACAGGGAAGGCAGAAAAAGGCTTGGGCGCGTTCTGGATTTAAGCGACGACTGGGCGGCGATTCAGATTTTCGGAAGCAGCGCGGGGCTTTCCGCAAACGATTCAAGGGTTGAATTCCTGGAAAGACCGATGGAACTGCGGGTTGGTCCCGGTCTTTTAGGAAGAGTTTTTAACGGACTTGGAGAGCCTATAGACGGTTTCGGAAATATTTTTTCCTCCCAATACCGCGACATTAACGGGCTTCCGATAAATCCCTACGCGCGCTCATACCCGCGCGATTTTATCCAAACGGGCATTTCTTCCATCGACGGCATGAACACGCTCATCCGCGGACAGAAGCTTCCGATTTTTTCAGGTAACGGGCTTCCGCACAACCGCCTCGCGGCTCAGATTGTAAGGCAGACTAAACTTTTAAAATCGGGCGAACAATTTGTAATTGTTTTCTGCGCGATGGGCGTTAAAAACGACGTTGCCCGTTTCTTCCTCGATGACTTTGAGCACTCAGGCGTTCTTTCCAAAGTTGTTGTGTTTCTTTCTCTTGCGGATTCTCCTTCTCTGGAAAGATTAATCGCTCCTAGAGCGGCTCTAACCGCAGCTGAATACCTCGCTTACGAAAAGGATATGCACGTTCTTGTTGTGATGACTGACATGACTAACTACTGCGAAGCGCTGAGAGAAGTTTCTTCTATCCGGGGCGAAGTTCCAAGCAGAAAAGGATACCCCGGTTATCTTTATTCTGATCTTGCGGCGCTTTATGAAAGAGCCGGGAAAATAAAAGATTCTTCGGGCTCCATCACGCAAATACCGATTCTTTCGATGCCCAACGATGATATAAGCCATCCGATTCCCGATTTGTCAGGCTACATTACGGAAGGTCAGATTGTTTTGGAGCGCGAACTTTTCCAGAGAGGCATCTACCCTCCTGTCGCCGGTCTTCCAAGTCTTTCGCGACTTATGAAAGACGGAATAGGCCCTGATATGACAAGGGAAGATCATAAAGACGTATCCAGCCAGCTCTTCGCGGCATACGCGAAAGTAAAGCAAATCCGCAACCTTGCGTCGATAATCGGCGAAGAAGAATTATCCATAGGCGACAAGCTATATTTAAAATTCGGCGAAAAGTTCGAACAGGTATTTTTAATGCAGAGCGAATACGAAAACCGCAGCATCGCCTATACCCTCGATTTAGGCTGGAAAGTGTTAGGCGAACTGCCAAGAGAAGAACTGTTACGCGTAAATGAAAAGTTTATAGAAAAATATATGAAGAAATAATTAAGGATATTTTTTCTTGAAACCGGTTACTCTTGCGCTGGCTGTTGTGTCCAGCGGTGAGAAATCTCCCCTTTTTAAATACTGGTATCCAATGCCGGCAATCATAGCGGCATTGTCGCCGCACAGCTCAAGCGGCGGGAATATGCAATTTAAGTTTGTTTGTTCCGCAAGCGCTGAACGAAGGCAACTGTTAGCCGCCACTCCGCCGCCTGCAACTATTGTTGTTATTCCCGTGTCTTGCGCGGCGTTTAAAAGAGCGCGTAATAATATATTTACGGCGGTTTTTTGGAAAGAAGCGGCAATGTCTTCTCTTGAGTAATTTTGCTTTACCTTGAATGTATCAAGCTGATTTATTACAGCGTTTTTAATTCCTGAATAAGAAACATCGTACCGGTGATCCGCTTTATGCAGCGAAGGCATAGGAAAACGAAACGCTTCGCTGTCGCCTAAGACAGCCATTTTTTCGATTACAGCTCCGCCCGGATAGCCGAAATTGTAAAATTTCGCCACTTTGTCAAACGCTTCGCCCGCGGCATCATCGATTGTTGTGCCAAGCACCGTGATGCTGTCAAAGTTATCGGCGCGGCAAATAATTGTATGCCCGCCTGAAACAAGCAGTCCGAGAAAAGGGTATTCGCATTTTGTTTCGGGTAAAAGCCGCGGGGCATACAGATGAGCCAGCATGTGATCTACGGCGATAAAAGGTATGCCTCTTGCCCACGCGAATGCCTTGGCGAAAGAAAGACCTACTATTAAAGAGCCTAAAAGTCCCGGACGGCTTGTAACTGCTATCGCGTCGATTTCTTTTACGCTTAAGCCTGCCGCGTCAAGAGCTTCTTTTGTTACTGCGTAGATCCATTCAGTGTGTTTGCGGCTCGCGATTTCAGGGACTACGCCGTTCCATTTAGCGTGGAAAGGTATTTGCGTAGCGATTATGTTAGAGAGAATTTTTTCGCCGTCTTCGACAACCGAAGCTGAACATTCGTCGCAGGATGTCTCGATACCAAGGACTTTCATTTAATTGATTATATCAAAAACTGTCTTTAAGGTATAACCTTGTTCCGCAAGAAGAACAAATTCTTCGTTTAAAAGCGGCGCTAAATCCGGCGACCAGGTGTGGCCGATCATCACCGCAAGACCGTTTCTCTGCGCTCTTAACAATCCGCCTGAGATATAACGGCGCATACTGTCTTTATTTTGCTCGTTATCTATAAAAATATTTCTTTCCGCGATTTTTATTCCCATCTGCGCGGCGACAGCAGGAACAACAGTCTCTGCCGTTGTTCTTGAATCCAGAAAATAAAGCTTGTTCTCTTTGCAAAACGAAAGAATCGTTTTCATCGCCTCTGAATCCATTGTTACCTTAGACCCCTGATGATTGTTGATCCCCTTTACGGGTCCAACCTCGGCAATGTTACGCGCAAGTATCGATCTTATTTCAGACGCTCCCATCCCGGAATAAATCGCGCAAGGACCCGGATTCTGTCCCCCTATCGCCTCCATCGGCTGGTGAAGGATCACTTCCTTCCCCGCTTCCCTGATTCGTTTTGCGGCTTGTGCGGAATAAGGCAATCCCGGTAAAACGGCGATTGTCAAAGGCCCTGACACGTTAAGGAAAGGTTCCAGTTCGCGCAGATTGTTTCCGGCATCATCTATCACAAAAACAAGCGTTCCCATATTTTCTGCAGGTTCTTTCGGCGTTATCACAGCGGAAACAGTCGTGATAACAGGAGCCTGAGGCTGAACGGGAACCGGCGAAAGAGTTGATGTTGGTTTAACAGGTTCTTCCCTTGGCGGACGGCGTGAAGGCGCCGCGGTTACTTTTGTTGTTTCCGCGGCGGGAATCGTCTCAATATTTACAGTTACAGGAGGCTGCACAACCTCAGTAACTTTCTCTTTTTTTTCTTCTTCGCTATTTATTCTTGTTTCTAAAACAATTTCACTTAACGCGTCTTTATCTTTATTAATCGCGGAATGTATCATAATAGCGGCGCAGGATAAAAGCGCGGAAACTGCGACAACAACGCCAACAAGTATAAACGCCTTCAGAGCGTCAGAAAACTTGGTTTTTTTACGTCTTTTCGCCGGTTTTCGAACAATTTTCCTGCGTTTTACGGTTTTTTTCATATATATACTGAATTTATCGGCAAAAATCATAGAGTCTTGTTAAAAATGTATTGTAATAAAATCGTTAATTTTAGATAATAAAAGAAATAATCTACATATTTAAGGAGTTTTTATAATGAAAAAGAAGGTTATCCTCGCATATTCGGGAGGGCTGGACACCACAGTAATCATCCCCTGGTTAAAGGAAAATCAAGATTGTGAAATTATCGCCGTATGTGTCGATGTCGGGCAAATTGCGGACTGGAAAGCTATTACAAAACGCGCATTAGCTACCGGAGCCAGCGCTTGTTATGTGGCGGATGTAAAAAAAGAATATGTCGAAGAATATATCTGGCCGGCATTAAAAGCGGGAGCTGTGTACGAAGACAAATATCTTTTGGGAACATCTACGGCAAGGCCTCTTATCGCCAAAGTGTTAGTTGAATACGCAAGAAAAGAAAAAGCGCAGGCGATCGCCCACGGCGCTACAGGCAAGGGCAACGATCAGGTTCGCTTCGATCTTGGAATCATGGCATTAGCTCCGGATCTCGAAATCATCGCTCCCTGGCGGACATGGAAACTTAAAAGCAGACAGGATGAGATGAGGTATCTTGCAAGAAGAAAAATCGCGATTCCAATGAAAAAGAAAAATTCCTACAGCATGGACGACAACCTCTGGCACATTTCCCACGAAGGACTTGAACTTGAAGATCCGGCGTCCGAGCCTCAATTTAAAAAAATGCTCTCCATGACTGTGACCCCGGAAAAGGCGCCCAATAGAGCGGAATATGTTGAAATTGAATTTGAAAAAGGAATTCCTGTCGCTCTTAACGGCAAAAGAATGGAAGGCATTGCTCTTATCAGCGCGCTTAACAAAATAGGCGGCGCGAACGGCATTGGCATTTCGGATATTGTTGAAAACAGGGTTGTAGGAATGAAGAGCCGCGGCGTATACGAAACACCCGGCGGCACAATTCTTTATTATGCGCATCAGGAACTTGAACATCTTTGCCTTGACAGACAGACTTATTCGTTCAAACAGCAGGTATCCCTTAAAATGGGAGAACTCATATACGGCGGACTTTGGTTCACGCCTTTGCGAAAAGCCATCAGCGCCTTTATCGACTCCACGCAGGAGAGCGTTAGCGGCAAAGTAAAAGTTAAACTCTACAAGGGTTCAATCAGCGCGGCGGGAGCGGTATCTGCGAACTCGCTTTACAACCCAAGTCTTGCGAGTTTTACAACAGGCGAACTTTTCAATCATGCCGACGCCAAAGGTTTCATAAAGCTCTACGGTCTTCCGGTGCTGGTAAGATCCCTTATGGAGCAGGAAAAGAAATCAGCCGTTAAATCAGCGGGCGCAGCTTCTTCCGGCGCGGCGAAGAATAAAGCTTCTTCCGCTAGAACTAAAACAGCCGGCAAGAAAAAGAAATAATTAAATGGCGAAAAAAGCGGATAAACCATTGTGGGCAGGAAGGCTCGCGAAAACCCCCGAAGCACAAGCGTTTGCTTTTCAGGCATCCATAAATGCTGACAAGCGGCTTGTGTTTGATGACATTCAGGGCAGCAAGGCGCACGCCGCCATGCTCGGCAGACAGGGCATTATTCCTAAAAGCGCCGCGAGTCAGATAGTAAAAGAACTTGACGCCATTGATTCGGAAATTAAAGCGGGCAAACTGGCGATTTCTGATAACAGCGAAGATATTCATTCGTTTTTAGAAACTGTTCTTACGCAGCGGATTGGTGACATCGGCAAAATGGTTCACGCGGGACGCAGCAGAAATGATCAGGTTGCCGCCGCTTTCCGCTTGTACCTAAAGCGTACGGTGCCGCAGATTCAGGGCGGGATTTCCGTTTTAATAAATACGCTTTTAGACACGGCATTAACTCATGTAAACAGTTTAATGCCGGGATATACGCATCTTCAAAGAGCGCAATGCGTTACATTGGGGCATCACCTAACGGCGTGGTGCGCTTCGCTTGAAAGAGATTACTCGCGGTTTACCGACGCTCTTAAAAGACTGGATGAATGTCCGTTAGGAAGCGGAGCGTTAGCCGCATCTTCCCTGCCGCTGGATCGTAAATCTGTATCTCTCGCTCTTGGTTTTAACAGACTCAGTATAAACTCGATGGACGCTGTGGCGGATCGCGATTTTGTTTTAGAATTATCGTGCGCCGTTGGAATTACAATGGTTCATCTTTCGCGCTTCTGCGAAGATATACTTTTATGGGCAAGCGAAGAATTTAAATTTATCGAACTCGCGGAATCGTGGAGCACAGGCTCTTCGATCATGCCGCAGAAAAAAAACCCGGATTTCGCGGAACTCATCCGCGGAAAAACAGGAAGAACTACGGGCAATCTTGTAACTCTTTTTACTTTACTTAAAGGCCTTCCTTACGCCTACAACAAAGACCTTCAGGAAGACAAGGAAGCGCTCTTTGACAGCATCGATACTTTATCATCGTGCCTGAAAATGTTCTGCGGGATGATAAAAACCGCGTCTTTCAATTTAAAACGCATGAAAGCAGCGTGTTTGGGCGGCTTTTTGGAAGCGACAGACACGGCGGAATATTTAGTCCGCAAGGGGATGCCCTTCCGCGAGGCCCACGAGACAGCAGCCGCGATTGTCCGCGATTGCATCAAAACAGGGCGCAAGCAAATATCAAATATGGATCTTTCTGAACTTAAAAAACACTCAAAACTTTTCGCTGATGATATTTACAAAGCATTAACGCCTGCGGCCTGCGTAAGAGCGCGCGATATCCCCGGAGGCCCCGCGCCGAAAGAAGTAAGACGTCAGATAAAGATTATCCGAAAAAAAATTAAGATGGAAATATGAGCGATAAAGAAAAATTTATATCAACTATAGAAAAGTTTATCGCCCTTTCTGCGGTGCGTTTAAGCGATGATGTTATAAAGAAGCTTGAAGAAATGCGGAAGGGTGAAGATTCCGATCTTCAAAAAGCGATTTACGACAGTTATTTTACCAATTTCAAAATGGCCTTAGATATGAAAAAACCCTGCTGTCAGGATACGGGGCTTCTTCAGTTTTTTATAAAAGCGGGCAGCCGGTTTCCCCATTTGGACATAACAGCATGCGTCATCGCGGAAGCCGTACGCCGCGCTACGCAAAGCGTTCCTTTAAGACCAAATGCCGTAAATTATTTTGACGATCAAAATACAGGCGATAACACAGGAGAGCGCGTTCCGTGGATCGATTGGGATATTGTCTCAGGCTCGGATGAAATGGAAATAACGCTTTATTTTTCCGGCGCGGGCTGCAGTTTGCCGGGACAAGCAAAAGTTTTTAATCCTTCAGACGGAATTGAAGCCGTTATCCCGTTTGTACGCGGCATTGTCACAGGCATGGGAATTAATTCCTGCCCTCCCCTTCTTGTCGGCATCGGTCTTGGGCATAATATTGACAATGCCGCGTCCCTTGCTAAAAAAGCATGCCTTCGCGCTTTAGGCACAAGCCATCCGCATCCGAAAGGAGCCGCTCTTGAAAAGGCAATTTTAGATAATTTAAACAGTCTCGGCATCGGAGCGCAAGGTCTTTGCGGAAACCGCGTCGCTATGGGAGTGCATATTGAATCATCCGCGAGGCACACCGCTACAAGAGCCTGCGCTGTTAATCTCTCATGTTACGCGCTAAGACGCGGAATTATCAGGTTTAAAAGCGATTTATCATACGATCTGCCGACTTATAAAGGCGCGTCGTTATGAAAATATTTTTAGAAACGAATTTTACGCAAAGAGCGCAGATAAATACAAGCGGCACAGAAACTGATATAAAAGATTTAAGGATCGGCAATATAATTTATCTCAGCGGTATTCTTTTTACGGGAAGAGATGAAGTGTATCATAGGATTGCAAAAGAAGGAAAATTGCCGCCATTTGATTTCAAAGAGATGGCGGTTTATCACGCGGGACCCATTGTTAAAGGAAACAGAGAGCTGGTATCCATCGGGCCCACATCTTCAATACGTTTGGAAAAATGGGCAGGCGATTTCTTAAGAAAAACCTCTGTAAAAATTATGATTGGCAAGGGCGGCATGGGCGATAATACCGCTGCCGCATGCAATGAATTAGGCGCCATTCACTGCGTATACCCCGGAGGATGCGCGGTTCTGGGCGCGAGCCAAATTGAAAAAATTGAAAACTGTATATGGCCCGAGCTGGGTATGGCTGAGTGCATGTGGGTAATGAGAACAAATCTCTTCGGCCCTTTAATCGTAAGCATAGACTGCGAAGGAAATAATATTTTTAAGCCCCTTCCTTCTTCTTCGGCATAAATATTTTCATAAGACCCATTGTAAAAAGAGCGATAACGCCGCAGCAGACAAACAAGCCCAACATTCCTTTCCACATTATATGCAATGACGCGATTAAATCTGTCGTGTTAATATCCATTTGTTACTCCTTACCCTGCCAAATAACTCAATACTAAGCTTAATACAAGGCCGCTTGCCGCTACCGACGCAACCTGTCCTGATACATTGGCGCTTACAGCGTGCATTAAAAGAATATTTTCAGGATCTTCTTTAAGCGCCATTCTTTGAATTACCCGCGCGGACATCGGGAACGCTGATATTCCCGTAGCTCCTATCATCGGATTAATTTTTATTTTTAAGAAAAGGTTTAAAAACTTTGCGAATAACACTCCGCCGGCTGTATTGATTGTAAACGCTACAAGACCCAATCCTAAAATCATCAGAGTTTCAAACTGAATAAATTTGTCCGCCTGAAGGGTAAATGCGACTGTAATGCCGAGTAAAAGCGTAATAAGATTCGCGAGAGTTTTCTGCGCTGTTTCCGAGAGTGAATTAAGAACGGTACATTCTCTTATAAGGTTACCGAACATTAAAAAGCCGATAAGCGAAACTGCCGCTGGAGAAATTACGCCGACAATGACTGTTACCATAATCGGGAAAATAATTTTTACCGCTCTTGGAATATCTTTATCTTCCAGAGGAGGCATTCTGATCTTGCGCTCTTTTTTTGTTGTAAGCGCCCTTATAACAGAAGGCTGAATTATCGGCACAAGAGCCATATATGAGAAAGCTGTCACCAATATTGGTCCCACGTACTTCGATTTTAAAATATTAGCTACTAAAATGGTTGTAGGACCGTCTGCCGCGCCGATGATTCCGATTGCTGCCGCGTCGTTCATGCTGAAGCCTAAAAGTATTGAAACAGTGATCGCGGCAAAAATGCCGAAATGCGCGGCGGCGCCGAAGAAGAAATAATAAGGCCGCGAAAGGAGCGGACCGAAATCGATCATGGCACCGATTCCGATAAATAAAAGCAGCGGCAGTATTTCCGAAGCTTCGATGCCTGTCTCATAAAGCCACGCGATAGGACCGTGAACAGCTCCTATTCCCGGCAGAACCTGATCTATAGCGCCGCTTAAAGGCAGGTTAACTAAAATCGCGCCGAATCCCATGGGCAGAAGAAGCGCCGGCTCGTATTCTTTTTTAATCGCCAAATAGATAAGAACGACGCCGACAATGTACATCACGCATTCTCTCCACCCGATCTGTGAAAGATTTTCCAGTATAAATCCCATATTTCTTCCTTGTAGAATCAATTTTTTATACAATAACACGCTAAACCCCAAAAAACAAGGGTAAATTGCCGATAATATAATGTGAAAAAGCGCTCTTTTTTTACAGTTTTTCTGTTATTTTTGAGTTTATCCCTTAACGCGCAGGATTTGAGCATTTCATCAGGCGATTTGCTGTTGGAACTAAAAGCGGACGGCGGTTTTCATCTTTTTATTAGAAAGAAGCCCGATATCGGCTCGGTTCTTTTAACAGAAACAACAAGGGATCCCGATATGCGCTCCGATAATTACGCGTACCGCGCGGGAGAATGGAATCCGATCAACGGAGACGAGACCCGTATTTTAAACGGCGCTCCCATTCCAAGAGAAAGTAATATCTATTCGCTGATTTCTTCGACTGTTGTAAAGCACCCTGTTCTTGGAGACGCTTTTCATATTTATATTCCTTACATTCTTTATTACGGCTATGAGAACACGCGCCATGGAGCGGTGTATCTTACAGACGGTACTTTTTTAAATATAAGATCTTTCGCCCTCCCCTACGCCGATTACCGCGGCGCATTTATGGATAACCCCTTTATGCTTGAAGCAAGGCAGGAAGCGCCCGGTCCTGCGCAGGGCGTGTATCTTGAAGAAACCTTAATCGCGTTTACAGAAATAGCGAAATCAGGAAGCGGCGATTTGCTTTATTCAAAAGAACCCGAAGATTTAGTAGATTTAATTAAAGCTGTGCTGGAAAAAGAAAGAGGAAAAACATTAGATCTTGTCATTTGCTTTGACACTACAAGCAGCATGAAAAAATATATCGACGCTACCAGAGCGAAACTTATCCCCATGCTCGAAGAAATATTAAATGATTTTGTTTCGTTCAGGATTGGTATGGTTCAATTTAAGGATTATTATGATGTTTACGTAACAAGGATTATACCTTTTACAAATAATTTTAACCGTTTCCAGCGTGATTTAAACGCGATCCGCGTACAGGGCGGCGGCGATATCCCTGAAGCCGTTTACGAAGCGCTTCACGAAGGCGCAACCAGATTTACATGGGAAGCGCAGGCGCGTATAATGATATTAATCGGCGACGCGCCTCCTCACCCAAAACCGAGGGGAAAAATAACAAAAGTAATGGTAGACCGCGCTGTCGCAGAAAGAAATATAAAAGTTTCCGCGATGATACTGCCGGGTAAGTAAAGAATTTTATAAAAAACGCACGGAGAATATTATGAGTTTATTAGAAGGAATTATTTTAGGTATAGCGCAAGGTTTGACTGAATTCCTTCCTGTCAGCAGCTCAGGGCATTTAGTTTTAATGCAGAAGATTTTTAAGGTAGAGGAGCCTTCTTTATTTTTTGATACAATGCTGCATTTAGGAACTTTAACCGCCGTCTTTGCCGTTTTATGGAAAGATATTTGGGAAATATTAAAAAAACCTTTTCAAAAACTTACGTTGTTTTTAATTATCGCGACAATTCCAGCCGTGATTGCGGCTCTTGTTTTTGACGATTCGATAGAAAGCATTTTTCTTTCGGGTTATTTCTTAGGCTGGTGTTTTTTAATCACCTGCGCATTGCTTGTTGCAGCCGAACTGCTTTCCAGGCGCGCCGTTAAAAATGATAATAATTTAAAAAAAGCGCAAAGCATGACATGGCTTCACGCGCTGTTTATCGGCTTTATGCAGGCGCTTGCGATTCCGCCGGGGATTTCCCGTTCCGGAGCGACAATTTCTGGCGCGCTTTTTTGCAAACTGGATCGCGATTTTGCCGCGCGTTTTTCCTTTTTAATGTCGATTCCGGCTATACTGGGCGCGGTTGTCCTGCAGACAAAGGATTTAATACAAGGGAGCGCGGCGCAGAGTGAAATAAGCATAAACGCGGGCGCTGTTATAACAGGGACGCTTTTTGCCGCGGCTGTGGGGTTTTTCGCCGTCAAGTTTATGCTGAAGATTATTAAAGAGAAATCTCTTTTCGGCTTCGCTATTTACACAGGCTTGTTAGGAATACTTGTTTTAATTGATCAATTTGTTACGCGATTTGTTTTTTAGATCAATCTAATTAAAGGTTTCTTCGCTAAGACCGAAACCTTCGTTTTCCATGTTTCCTTCAGGTTCAACATGCACCATAATATCGTAAACATTTTCCACGCGCTCTTTAATCGCGTTTTCCACCTTGTAGGCGATCCAATGGGCTTCCATTACCGTTTTATTGGGAGGAACTTCGATGTCTATGTCAATGTCCCAATACCCTGCGATACGGCGCATTCTTACTCTGTGCGGATTTCCAGCCCCTTCCACGCTCTTTACGGCGTCGAAAACTTCTTTATAGTATTTTTTATACGAGCCGCCGTCCATAAGTTCGGTGTTAACTTCAATGAAAATGCTTATGGCAGACTTTATAACCCATAAACCGACAAGAGCCGCCGCCCATGAATCTATAAGACCGATATTAAAAAACATTGAAAGACCAAGACCGGCTAATACTCCGGCGGACAATAAAACATCGGCAGTCATGTTTTTAGCGTTGGCTTTCAGCATCAGAGAGTTTGCTTTCTTTCCCATCATGTACTGCGACCACGCTAATATTAATTTTCCGATTATCGAAACGACTGTGCCTATAACAGCAAGCAACGACGGCACTTCGCGTTGTGCGCCGAAAATAATATTTTTTCCTGAATTAAGAACCAGCTGCGCGCCTGCGAAGAAAAGCAAAAATGAAAGAATAGCAGTCGCAATTGTTTCCGCTCTGCCGTGTCCCCATGGATGATCTTCATCCGCAGGCTGCGAAATAATTTTTGCCACTATCAAAGACATGATCGCAATCATCACATCAACTGAAGAATCAATGCCGTCGCCTATAACCGCATGGCTTCCTGACATAATTCCAGCGGTTATTTTAACAGAGGCGAGAGCGGCATTTCCCAAAAGAGCCGTTATTGATGCGATTTGTATCATTCGCGTTTTTTTTAAATTCACACCGGCTGTTTCATTTTTCATTATTTAATTGTGATACACTCTATTTAAATTGTAAAGCTAATTTATTTCTTTTTTATCTTAAAATAAAAGCCTTTAAAAGCCGTTATTACCGGAAGAATTATCACAGCGACAAAGCTTCCTGCGAACCCGTTATTATAAAGATTAAGACCTCCGTTTACATCACCGATGAATACCGCGATTGACACATGCAAAAAACCTGTAATAATCCCCCAATGCCATCCGTATCTTCCGGATATCGGAGCCAATCCTGTTGAGAAAAGAATGGCAAGCGTATTTACAGATGCGTCAAACTCAAGATGGTTAAGATGCGCCGCGATAATACTGCCTATAAGAACCGGGATCGCGTTTCTTAGATGTTTTCCGCAGGCAGCAAAACCCGAAACCGTGAAAATCCCTCCCAAAATAGGGCCGTTAATGGGTTTTCCCAAACACAGCATTACAGTTGTCGATACTATGCACATAATGCCTATGTTAACATAACCGGTATTATGATATTTTGTCATATAATCGCAGTCATTCGGATCATTTTCCTTTAAAAGTTTAATATACTTTTTTATAACATTTTTAGGTTTATCCGTAATAAAACCGTATATTATCAAAGCCGCCGCGATTGAATAGGCGAGAACCGCAAGCTGATTTGTATGCTCGGTATCCCATAAATTTTCAGGAATTATTTCCACGCCTATGCTTCTTAAAAATCCCGCGAACATTGTCGCGATAAAACCGCCGGCGATCCCGCCGTTGTAAAGACAGTAATGGTTGTGCATTCCTTTAACATAATCCGCTATTACAGGGAAAATAAAACCTGTGAATACGCCGATTGCGTACGCAAGAATAAATTTTATTATCGAAAAATTATCATCCAGAAACGCGATTTCACTTACAATCGGAGCGATTGTCGTGCTGATCATTGCGAATACCGCCATTTCGGAAAAATGTTTTTTTGAAACTTTTCCATAAAGCCATACGCCCGCCATTATGGGAAGCGTATTGAGCATATTTTTTCCGAAAAAAGAAAAACCGATTGTTAAAAAAAGCGCCGCTATTACTTTTCCGTTCGGCTCGCGCCTTGTTACAATCAGTATAATAAGGTTAAAAATAACCAGCGCCGCGGAATTAACAAGCGCAGCTCCGATTCCGGCGAGCGAAATATAATCCGTTATTAAAACGCTTCTTGAAGTATGTATTTTATAGATGCCGTATATTATCCTCTGCGGCGTGTCCAAAGTAAAGGCGGTTATTAAAAACAAAACGCAGATACCAAACATGATGTAATAATCAACCGGGATTCTGTATCTTTCGTTCTGCGGCATTTATTATAACTCCTATGAACAATCTTTATCAGTATGAAATGTTTTTATCTCTTTGACAAGTTAAACTTCATTATCCTCATAGAATTAAGCACCGCCAGAAGTGAAACGCCGACATCAGCGAAAACGGCTTCCCACATTGAAGCGGCGCCGAATGCGCCGAGAACAAGGAACGCGGCTTTAACCGCAAGCGTAAAAATAATATTCTGCCTGACAATCATTCCTGTAAACTTGGAAATATCAATAGCTTTCGCCAATTTAGACGGTTCGTCTGTCATCAGCACAACATCGGCGGCTTCAATCGCGGCGTCTGAGCCGAGAGATCCCATCGCAACTCCAATGTCAGCCATCGCAAGCACAGGCGCGTCATTGATACCGTCTCCGACAAAGGCAAGTTTTCCCGCGTTCTTTTCGTTTATATTGCGCAAATTCAATTTCTCCACAATATCAACTTTTTCATACGGAAGAAGTCCCGCGTATACTTCATCCAAAGATAATTTTTTAGCGATTGCATCCGCAATCTGAGGATTATCTCCGGTAAGCATTACGGTTTTGGTCACTCCCCTTTTCTTTAGCTGCTCTACAGCAGAGAAACTGTCAGGCTTTATTTCATCAGAAATAATTATGCATCCGGCAAAAACGCTGTCACAGGCAATATATACTTTTGTTCCTGTGTCATCCGATTCTAAAAAATTAACGCCGCTTTTAGTCATTAAATTTTTATTACCGGCAAAAACAGTTTTACCCTTGCAAACAACGCTTACGCCGTAACCCGCGATTTCCGAATATCCGTTTAAATCATCCTTGTTTATAACGCCCTTGTATTCTTTCATTATAGATAAAGCGATCGGATGATTTGAAAAACTTTCCGCGCTTGCCGCAAGTTCGATCAATTCTTCTTCGCTGAAACCGTTTGCGCTTTTAATGGAAGTAACTTTAAAAACTCCGCGCGTCAGTGTGCCTGTTTTATCAAACACTACAGTATCAAGCCTGCTGAAAGCCTCCAGGTAATTGCCGCCCTTTACCAAAATGCCGTTTTTTGCCGCCTTGCCGATACCTGCGAAAAATCCCATCGGGATTGATAAAACAAGAGCGCATGGACAGGAAATTACAAGGAAAACCAGAGCACGTTGAATCCACATTTTCCAATCTTGTGCGAAAAGCAGCGGCGGCGCAGCCGCGAGAAGGACTGCAAGGATCACGACAATAGGCGTGTAAACGCGCGCGAACCTTGTTATAAAATTTTCAGTTTTCGCCTTTTTGCCCGCCGCGTTTTCAACAAGATTAACAATTTTTGAAACTGTAGATTCGCCGAAAAGTTTTGTTACTTTGATTGTCAGCATACCGTTAATGTTTATACAGCCGGATAAAACTTCGCTTGAAATATTCACGCTTCTTGGCACAGATTCTCCGGTTAACGCTGATGTGTCAATCATGGACGAGCCTTTAATTACTATTCCGTCCAAAGGAATCTTTTCGCCGGGTTTAACAATTATTAAATCATCGATTTTAACGGTATCCGGCGCAGCTTTATTAATGCCGTCGTCCGTTAAAATATTCGCGTAATCGGGTTTTATGTCCATTAAATCGGTAATGGATTTTTTTGATTTTTCTACCGCCATATCCTGGAAATACTCGCCGATTTGGTAAAACATCATAACGCCTACAGCTTCAGGAGTCTCCCCGATTAAAAAAGCACCGATTGTGGCAAGAGCCATCAGGAAGTTTTCATCAAAAACCTTGCCTTTAATTAAATTCTTTAACGCCTTAAAAACAATATCATAACCTAAAATGATATATGCCGCGGTGAAAATAAAAAACGGTATATATTTATTTTGAATTGTTAAATTGAGTATAAACCCGGCCGCGTAAACAGACGCTCCAATTATAATTCTTAACAGATTGTATTTCATGATTCCTACTCCTTAATGTGTTCAAACCCTTTCTTAAAAATGTCCTTTACATGATTATCCGCAAGCGAGTAATAAACAATCTTTCCCTGTTTATCAAATTTTACAAGGTTTGTAAGACGAAGCAGCTTTAACTGATGTGAAATCGCGGATTTGGACATTCCAAGCAAAACAGCCAAATCGCATACGCACATTTCCCTGCAGGAAAGCGCCCATAAAAGACGCACCCGAGTACTGTCGGAAAACATTTTATATAAATCCGCCAGCTCGTAAAAATCTTCTTCGTCAGGCATTACAGATCGCACTTTTTTAACCGTATCGGCGTGAATAACATCGCAGTCGCAAACAGGCGCGCTTTTCTTCATAATTTACTCCTATAGTTGAATAACTGTTCAATTATAATAATAAGGCATTTGCTAGAATCTGTCAACATTTATTAATTAAAAAACAGATTTATTATCAATCCGCTTAAAACGGCAAAAAGGATTGAAAACAGCAAATAAAACAAAAACGGCTTTACGCCAAGCACAATTTTTAAGGCGCCCAGATTAGTTATTTTCGCGGCAGGGCCTGTGATCATGAAAGCCGAGGCGCTTCCCATGCTCATCCCGCTTGAAAGCCATGTTTGAAGCAGCGGGATTGTTCCGCCCCCGCAAACATAAAGGGGAACGCCGACGGTTGCCGCCATAAGAACGCCGAAACCGCCGCTTCCAAAGAGACGGGCAAAACCATCCTGCGGGACGAAAACATGAAAAACCGCGGAAAGCGCTATGCCAATCAGGAAAAATCCAGCTGTTGCCTTAATGTTCCTCGCAAGATTTTTCAAGTATCTCAAAAGGATGTTTGGATCGCTGTCTCTGTTTTCGCTGTCAAAAAAACCTGAAAAATTAAAAAATTTTTTATCTTTAAAAAGCGCTCTTATAAGGCAGCCTGCCGCGACTCCGCACAGGAAACAAAGGGTAACGCGGATTACAAGCGCTTTTGTGCCCAGAGCCGCGGTGTAAAAAATGAGCTGAGGGTTCAAAAGAATTGAACTCATCATAAAGGAGGCGATCCAGTCCTCTTCCATTCCCTTTTCCGCGAAAGACGCGGCAATAGGGATTGTTCCGTACATGCACAACGGGGAGGCGATTCCAAGAAGAGATGCCGGGATCATTCCTAAAATACCCAGTTTTTTTCCGTGAAGAGACATAAACATCCGATTAATCTTTTCTTTTGCGAATACCGAAATAAGGGAACCTGCCGCCATTCCGATAATCCAGTAAATAAATATTTGCTGAAACTGAACCGAGAAATAATACCAAAAATAGATAATATACTTCTGTAAATCCACCAATTTCATATTATTAGATTGGCTATCCATTGACAATACATTGATTTTAAAGATATGATAAGTTAACGGAGGGGATGCTTAAATGGATATTACAGCATTATTTAAATTATCATACGGCGTTTATATAATCGGCGTAAAAGACGGAGATCGAAACGCGGGCTGCGTTGTAACGACTGTATCACAGTCTACATCAAAACCTGTTACGGTGACTGTTTGCGTTAATAAAGAGAATTATACAAATGCCTGTATTAAAAAAACAAACGCATTTTCAGTGTCAGTTTTATCAGAAAAAATTAAAGAAAGCATAATAGGAACTTTTGGTTTTTCGTGCAGTAAGGATAAAGATAAATTTTCAGGTATTTCCTCGGGTTTAACATCCTCAGGAATTCCGTATGTTAATGAAGGCGTAACCGCTTTTCTTCAATGTAAAGTAATTGAATCGTTTGAAAATTTCACGCATACGATTTTTATAGGCGAAGTGCAGGAAGCGAAAATTCTGTCTGATGAAAAACCGATGACATATGACTACTATCATAAAGTTATTAAAGGCAAAGCGCCTAAAACCGCTTCCACATATGCTGATGATTCGCAATTACCCAAGGCATCCGCAGGTTTTTATAAATGCAGCATTTGCGGTTACGAACATCCTGCAACCAAGGAAGAGTTTGATAAACTCCCGGATGATTTCCGCTGTCCGATGTGCCAGGTAGAAAAAAGCCTTTTTGTTTATACCGCCTGATTTTTCAATTCAGGTATATTTTTAATTTGTTTATTATATCTTCAATGTTTACAGGTTTTCCGATATGACCGTTCATTCCGGTTTTATAGCATTTTTCGATGTCTTCGCGGAACACATTCGCGGATAAAGCGATAATGGGTATCATTTTACCGTTCGGATGCCAGGAATTCCTGATCTTTAAAGCCGCGTCATAGCCGTCCATCTCAGGCATTTGCAAATCCATAAGAATTAAATCGTATTTTTCAGGATTCAGGCTGAATTGTTCAACTGCCTGCAAACCGTTTTCAACACAGTCAATAACAGCCATTGTAGGTTTAAGCAAAGTTGTAATTATTTCCCGGTTTATTTCCACATCTTCGGCTAACAAAATACATCGTCCTTTAAAAATGCCTGAATATTCATTTAAATCGATTTCATTGTTTGAATTATTCTCAGCGTTTTTATGCCCTCTTTTCAATGTAATAATAATATTAAAAATTGATCCTATTCCCGGCTCCGATTCAACGGAGATCTCCCCTCCCATCATTTCTATAATGTTCCTGCATATTGCAAGACCAAGTCCTGTTCCGCCGTATTTCCGGTTTGTATTAGAATCCGCCTGCTGAAAACTTTTAAAAAGTTTTGTCTGATTTTCACGGCTTATTCCAATTCCCGTATCTTTAACGGATATTTTAATAGCGCACCCGCTGTTATTTTCATATAATAGCGTTGAAGAAAGACTTATCAGCCCTTTATCGTCTGTAAATTTAACCGCGTTGCCAAGAAGATTTGTAATAACCTGGGTAAGCCTTTGATCGTCGCCTATCAGCGTTTCAGGGATATCATCGTTAATACTTAATATAAAATTATGCTGTTTTTCATCTATGCGGAAATTAACAATATTTACGGCGTTATGAATCATCTTTCTGAAATTGAATTCATCGTTGGATAATTCAAACTTGTTCGCTTCAATTTTAGACATATCAAGAATATCATTTATTACGCCTAAAAGATGCACAGACGCGTCATCTATCTTTTTAAGTGAATAGTCTTTCAGCGCAACATCGTCTGTCGTTTTGGCGATCATTGACATTCCGATAATCGCGTTCATGGGAGTGCGCATTTCATGGCTCATATTCGCGAGAAAAATGCTTTTATATCTGCTTTCCATCTCGGATTTCTTTTTTGCGGCGTTTAACTTGATCAGGATGAGAAGAAGCGCCGCGACTAAAACTCCGCTTATTAATGTCATATATAAAGTCATATTGCGAATTTCCCTGTAGAAAGGCTCTTTCGGCGTTATAAGACCCAGATACCAGCCGTTAGACAGCTTTTTTATAAACGCGATTGAGTTTTTATTATCGAAAGTGACAAATTCTTTCTCGAAAATTTCCTTTCCGTTCATAAGTTCATTTTCAAATTGATTAAATGTTAATTCAGGATCGCCTATTTTTTTCCCAATATACGGCTCATAAGGATGCGCAAGAATTGTAAGTTCCTGACTGAAAAGAACGCCGTAGCCGTTTTGCGCAAGAGCCGTTTCGATAATATAATTAATTATGTCATCGATATAGACATCCAGACATACGATACCAAGCATATTTCCATAGTCATCGTAAACTGTCCGCACAAAGGTTATAATGATTTGCCCTGTCGCTCCGTCCGTGTAAGGGTACGATTCGCGTATATCGCCGTTCGATTCCAAAGCGGCTTTATACCACGGGCGTTCACTTATATTATAACCGGCCGGCACATGCCATTGCGTGCCGCAAATAAACGGAGGATTGTTTTTTATCGATTCAAAGTATCCGTAAAAACCATTATAACCGAAAAATCCGTTTTCCGATTTATTTTTCAGATATTCGGATTGTACATCAAAAAAACGCGCTAATCTGGCGTATTCATCTCCGTTGATCATCATGTTACGCACACTTTCCGAAAAAATACCAAGGGCTGTGCTGGGCTCAGTAAGGTCAGCCTCAATTTTCATTCTTTCAAAATTTACAATGTTATCGGTGCGGTTCACAATATATTCATAAACCAGATTCCTTGTAAACAAATAACTTAAAAGAATTATTGGAATGAAAATTACAGATGTAAAAGCCAATTGCGCGTAAATGGATCTCCAGATTTTATTAAAAAATGTATAAATTTTCGCCATTTTCATTATTCTCCGTCTTTAATATAGGAAAATACGGCAATAGCGGCGAATGTTTTTACGGGGAAATTTTGATTATCTTACGTTTATTTTTGTTTATTACCGATAATTATTTTGCCGCGTCAAATCTTTTCTGCCTTAATTTGCTGTTATCAGCTAAATTTGAATAGCGAACAGCGGCAACTTTAGCGTTCACAAGCCTGTTCGAAGGACTTGGGTGAGCGGACGGGTTCTGCTATTCGCCTTTATCATAACCCTGCTGCAAAATGTCCCTTGCAAGAGCTATTGTTATATCGTAAAGCGCAGAATCCTTGGACACGCTTGTTTCAAGAGCAAACGCAATCTGACGGTTCATTTCTTCCCTTGGAATTGTATATAAAACCCATGCTGTATATTCATCCGTAAAAACATCCTTTTCATCCGGATCATATCTTCGCCGCAGGCTCCACCAGTCGGCTTCTCTCTGAGCGCCTGAATAACTTACATTTACCACGGCGGTTAATAAATTGTCTATTTCCTGTTTATACTGTGAAGCATTATTCGCTCCCAATTCTGAATTGCCTGTAACGGATGCTTCATAACGGCTTGCGATATTTGTTCTCACCATCTGCCCTATTCTCTGCTGGGCGCTTGCATTATCCGCCCATGCGGTAATAAACTGCCTGTTTACGCCGGTTTCTTCGCCGACAACGCAGTATTTATTTTTGAATTCAGGAAGTTTATGCAGAGGAGCTACGCCGTTTGCTACATACAGTTTAACCCAATTTGGAGTCGCCAAATTCATTATTGTTCCCTTGTTTTCAAGTTCAACAATTTTTATTTTAGGGCCTGCCGCGCAGGAATACGTTAATAAAAGAATGCAAACCGCAATAAGAATCTTTATCAATTTATTATTCATATTTTTATTCTCCATGGTTTTTATAATACCGTATTTAACAGAATTTTTCAAGATATCGCTTTTCATGGAATAAAATTGACAGGCAAACGGCTACAAATACTGCTTCATTAACTCTATAAGTTCGTTAATATCTATTGGCTTTCTGATATGGCCGTTCATGCCGGCGGCAAAGCATTTTTCAACATCTTCCCGGAAGACGTTTGCGGTCATCGCTACAATCGGTATTTGCTTATGCAAACTGCCGGCATTTGGCTGGTTTTCGGTTTCACCTTCCGCGAAACTCTCGGAGTTGGTTCCAATCAATTTATTTTCAAATTCTCTTATTTTTTCTGTCGCTTGATATCCGTCCATTTCGGGCATCTGGATGTCCATAAAAATCAAATCGTATTTATCAGGCGATTCGCAGAACATTTTTACAGCTATCGCTCCGTTTTCGGCGCATTCAATGTTAAGATGCGCGGGTTCAAGCAGAGACAAGACTATCTCGCGGTTTATCTCCACATCTTCCGCAAGGAGAACCGTTTTTCCGCTGAAAGTTTCAGGATAATCACCATATGTTTTTATATCATCCTCTTTATTGCCGCCTGTATCTTCGCCTCTTTTTAATAATACGTTTAATACAAACTTTGCTCCCTTTCCGGGTACTGATTCTACATGAATGCTTCCGTCCATCAATTCCGCTATACGTTTGGAAATTGTAAGACCAAGCCCTGTGCCGCCGAAATTACGCGATGTTCCGGCGTCAGCCTGTTCGAAAGATTCAAACAAACGGGATTTCTGCTCTTCCGTTATGCCGATTCCGGTGTCTTTCACGCTGATTTCCGCGCGGCACACGCCGTTAGACTCTGATAAAATACGGGTGTCAAGCTGAATGGTACCTTCGTTAGGTGTAAATTTTACGGCGTTTGATAAAAGATTGGTAATAACCTGCGAAAGCCTTTGATCGTCTCCGATTAACACCCGCGGAACATTTTCATCAATGTTTATAATAAAAATTAACTGTTTTTCATCTATTCGCGGAGTTACAATGTCCGCAATTTTCTGCAGCATTTCTTCATACACAAAACTTACAGGAGACAGCTCAAGTTTGTTTGCTTCAATTTTTGACATATCCAGAATGTCATTTATTACGCCTAAAAGGTGTTTTGACGCTCCTTCAATCTTAAAAAAGGCATTGTCCTTTTTTTCCATATTCGCTGCCTGTTTTCCGATTGTTGTCATTCCTATAATGGCGTTCAGCGGCGTTCGAATTTCATGGCTCATATTGCTCAGGAAGTTTGTTTTTGCTTTGCTTGCCTCTTCGGCTTCCTTTCTCTGCTTTTCGGTATTTAATAAAACTTTTTTGGATTCAGTTATATCCATTATAGCGCCGGCAATGCGGATTGCGTTTCCATCCTTGTCGCGGATAGATTCTCCGCATGCGCGGAAATACAGATATTCGCCGTTCCTGTTAAGGAGACGGTATTCCACATCATAGGGAGTTTTTCCATCCAGGTCTCTTAAATGGGAGTAAATGGCTTGATGAGCGTCCGCCTTATCATCGGGATGCAATTTGTCGTCCCAGCTTCCAAAAGTGTTAGGAAAATCGTATATATTTGTATACCCAAGCATGACTCTGAACTCATCAGACCATGTAAATACATTTCCAGGATTCATGGGATCATTATTTATAATTGTCACATCCCATAAACCGATTTTTGTCGCCTTAACTACCGCGTTTAACATTGTAAGCTGAAGCTCATTTTTTTCCTGCGCGTAACTTAAACCCCTTTCACGTTCGTGAGTGCGGATATTATCATCATGTTCCTTTTTCGCGTTTTCTATCGATTTAAAAATACAGTTATCGGGAATATTTACATTAAGCGCAATTTTTCTTGCCATATTGCGGCATGTCTGGCTTCCGCACGAACCGCAGTCTACATTCTGCTTTTCATAAGTATTTTTTCCGAGAAGAGCAAAGGCCCGGTCTATGTCTTCATCGCCAATATTCGGCAAAGTGATTGTTTTCGGCTTGTATTCTCTCAAAAAATCATTCAGATTAAGCGTAGTCTGGTATAATTTATACATATTATCGTAGTGTTCTTTTTTGCTTTCCTGCGTTACTCTTCCTCTTTTATCGCTCATTATTTTATCTATTTCGAAAATATTTCTGTCCGATGAATAGGCGGAACCTATATTGCATCCTTCTTCGCAGTTAAGAACATCATAAATATCCGGAAGAAATTTATCCTGAGTTTTCGAGTATATGTCCAATTTTTCGTATACGGAAAAACCTTCCGCTTTTGTTATATGAAGATCTCTTCCTAAAAAAAATTCGATATTTTCTTTTAATCCGCCCGGCATTGGAAACATGGAACCAAGTCCGCTTTCATAGTTATCAAATTGTATTTCTTCCTCAGGGAGCGTAATATGGTTTCCTTCAAGATACCTGTGCAGGTATTCAAATGTGATATTGTACTGGGCAAGCCCTGTATCCCTTATCTCTCTTGTTTTTGCCATACAAGGAGAAAGCATCGCAATAGAATCGGTAATACCTTTGTACTTCTTCATGTAAATGGAAATACACGCCGCAGGGCTGTGTATGGGAGAAAGGCGCGGAATTAAATCATGACGGTACAATTCGCAGTAAGAGACAATCGCGGGGCACGGCTGGGTTATTATCTGAGTTCTTCCGTTTACTTCAAAATATTTAGTATGAGCCCAAACGCAGATATCTGCGCCTAAAGACACGTCGTATATTAATCTTACGCCGAGATTTTTTAAGTATTTAAAAAGTCTTTTATAATGCGGAATATTTGTTCTTATCGAAGGAGCCGTGATAAGAGAAATGGGAACGCCGTTTCTTAAATCATTAAAAAATCTTTCGATATCGTCAACAAAATACCTTACATCATGTTTACAGGCAGAGATACATCTGCCGCAGACAATGCATTTATCATAATCTATTTTTACCTTGATATTGCCATTCTCATCCTGATAGGTAATATTAGTCGTTTCCATGGGACATTCCCGGACACACCGGTTGCAGCCCTTACAGAGTTCATTCTTTGAATTGATTATATCGCTCATAATGCAGCTCGATTAAATATAACACTATAAAATAAAAGATTCAAGCAATTTTAATAACGCGTTATAAATACCTATAACCTGACGAGTGTTAAAGAGAATTTATGAATCATTCTGTCCATTTTATCAGCATTTTCGCAAGCTGCGGAACAGGCATGGACATACTGCTTTTCAGCCAGTGCTGAACAAGCCCGATTGCGCCGTGAATCAGAAAAACAGAATAATACGCTTCATTATCTTTGTAGTCCTCGGAGAAATATTTCGTTACCTGTTTATGATTTGTAAACTGCTGGAAAATTTTTTTTTGAAAATCCAAATCTCCGTTCTCGCTTAACAGAACATGGATTGAGTTGCTGTTGTTGGCGATGTATGTTAACATTCCTTCCAGCATTTGTGTAATATCTTTTTTATTGATTTTATCTTTATACATATTCAGCATATCTTCAAAATAGGCAAGAGTTTCTTTTTCAATCTGCCTTAAAAGATCATATTGATCGCTGTAATGAGCGTAAAATGTCGAGCGGCTCATGTCCGCAAGTTCGCAAATATCTTTGATTGTAATGCTCAAAATGGGTTTTGTTTTCATAAGTTCGATAAGGCTGTCCTGTAAGACCATTCTTGTCATACGCACTTTGCGGTTTTCTTTTCTTTCCATAAATTCCGCTCCTTTAAACCTTACATTTTTGCAAAAAAGAACACAAATCATACAAAAACACATTGTTTTGTTCAATTCATTTCATTTTTAAATGAACTGTATGTTGTTTTTATTAATATATGTAGTCTAATCTATATAAAAGATCAAGAGGGAAACCTAGTTATGGAAAAACTATTCAAACGGCCTGCTCTGATAGTGGGCCTGATTGCGGCAGTCACCTTATTTTTGGGCATCCAGCTTCCCCGTGTAGAACTGGATAATAATAACCTTCGTTTTTTACCGGAAAAGAACGAAGCCAAAATTGTTTCTGACTATATTGATGAAACCTTCGGCGGACAGGTAATAATTCTTGTAGGGCTCCAGCGCCGTTTCAAAACTGTTTTTGAAAGTGAATTTTTACAAAAAATACGCGAATTCTCCGTTGCGGCGGAAAATATTAATTTGGTTAAATCCGTCAATTCAATTATGTCGACTCAATACATTACAGGCGACAGCGAGAGTATAATTGTCACGGATTTAGTTGATGAAAATTTCACGGGAACTCCTGAAGAAATCGCGGAACTAAGACGAAGAATAGCGTCGTGGGATTTATTCCGCGGCTCTCTTGTTTCAGACGATCTCAGCGCCACGCAGCTGCTTATCACCCTGGATGTTTTTACCATTGATGCAAGCAGTCCAGATGTTGCAGGTACATACAAGAATATCCGTAAAATAGCCAAAGAAATATTTAACGGCGAAGCGGAAGTTTACTTCGCGGGGCAGGCTGTTATAAACGCAGTTATAAACGAATCGATAATCGCCGACAACATCTTGCTGTTTCCAATGGCAATTCTTGTAGTATTGGGCCTTCTTTTCTTTTCTTTCAGGCGGTTGATATTCGTAATACTTCCGCTTTCTACCGCGATAATTTCCGTTATCTGGACTGTGGGATTGGCGGCTATGTTCGGCGTAAAACTTTCTACAATAACAACTATAATGCCGATAATTCTTGTCGCTGTCGGACACGCGTACGGCATTCACGTAATCACCCATTATGTAAAAGACATCCGCGAAAAAATGCCGTCAGCCGAAGAACACCGCTTAATTGTTTTTGATCTAATGAGAAAAATGATTAAACCGGTTTTCCTTGCCGCGATTACGACTGTAACAGGTTTTATTTCTTTCTGTTTTACCCCGATTGTCCCGATGCGCGAGTTTGGATATTACACAAGCATCGGCGTTATCGCTGTTTTTATTTTAACAATATTGTTTATTCCGTCTATGCTTCTTCTTCGCGGACCCGGCAAACAGCGCGCGAATGACAGCGAGAATCAGGTTGAAAACGATAAAATCAGCAATGTAATCGCAAACATTTTTTTGAGTATCGCCAGAAAAAAGAAAACTGTGCTCTTCTCTACCATTTTTATAATAATTATTTCGATATACGGAATTTCTAAAATAGTTGTTGATAATTCGATTGTTGATTTTTTTCAAAATGAAACCGACATCAGCCGTTCAGACCGTTTTATCCGCGAATATTTCGGCGGCTCCAAGGATTTAAGCGTTATTATTCAGGCCGATACTACGGAAGAACTCCTGCATCCTGATGTTTTAAAAGCCGTAGACGGACTTGCGTATTATTTAACTCACAATGTTCCCAATGTCGGGAAAGCGGTGGGTTTTACCGATGTAATAAAACGCATTAATCAGGTGTTTAATATCGATCAAAGCCCGGATGGATTATCGCTGTCAGCAGCCGCGGATACTTCAGGCTTTGGTTTCGGTGATGATGATTTTGGTTTCGGCTCTTTTGGTTTTAACAGTTTTGGAGGTGGCAATGCATCCGCGCAGCCATCCGTAAATGAAGCTGCCGCCTCCCCTGTCTGGACTCAATACAGCGCGGCGGACTTGCTGAGATTTTTGGACATTACCGCGGGTATGTCGCCGAACTTAAGCGGCAATGAACTTGTTCTGGAATTAAAGCGCCTTACAAATTACGACGGCATGGCATATTATGAAATCCCTTCAGACCCCGCGCGTTACGGCAAAAAAACTCCTGAAGATCTGCAAAAGCTCATTGCCAATTATTTAGTTCTGCTTGCCGGCAATGATGATCAGAGCTATTCGGATGATCCTTTCGAGCCGACCGCGATTAGAATGATGATGCAGCTGCGCACCACAGGCTCAGGCGATACCCAGGATGTTATCGATATAATTAACAGTTATATCAGCGCAAACTTTCCTAAAAATGTGCGCATATTGATCTCAGGCGGCGTCGCTCTGGAAATGGCTGTTACGGATTTGATTCTTAATTCGCAGATTATTTCCATTATTATTTCAATTTTAATGATTTTCATTATTGTATCGATTGCCCACAAATCATTCGTTGCCGGAACCATCAGCGCGGTGCCGCTTATTTTGGCGGTTTTATGTAACTTTTTGGTTATGGGGGTTTTTGGTATTAAGCTGAACCTTGGAACCGCGTTAATCGCAAGCCTTACCGTTTGTATCGGTATTGACGACGCTATTCACTTTATTGAATTTTATAAACGTGAATTCAGAGCCGGCGAACAAGGCGCTCTTCGAAGGACATTTCTAGCGTGCGGAAGAGCAATTTGCACAACCGCGATGTCTGTCGGGATAGGATTTGCCGTTCTGGCATTTTCTCAATTTAAGATCCTGGCGGAGTTCGGACTTTTAACCGCTCTTTGCATGCTGTCAACAACTTTGGTTAGCCTTACAACAATGCCGGTATTGCTGACTGTTATTAAACCTAAATTTATTCACGGAGGAAAAAAATGAATCGGATAATTTTAACAGCGTTTTTTTTAAGCGCGGCGGTATTTATGTACGCCCAAGAAGCGAACGCTATCATGATATCAGCGAAAAACCGCGTTTCGTCGGATACAGTTTCTTCACGCTCACGCATGGTTATCACCGCGAAAGACGGAAGCACAACAGAGAGGGTTATAGACCAGTATTCAAAAGACGGCCCTAACGGCTCAAGAACTGTAATTGTATTCCAGCGCCCTGCCAATGTCGCGGGTTCAAGGTTTTTAACGATGGACAATGCTTCAGGCGGCACGGATCAATGGATTTTTTTACCAAGCCTCGGCAGGGTGCGCCGTATCGCTGCATCTGAAAGCGGCGGCAATTTTATGGGGACTGATTTTTCCTATGACGACATCTCGTCAATGGACAGAGATATTTATCTTGATACGCATACTCTTCTCAGAGAGGAACCGCTTAACGGAAAAAACTGCTATGTTATTCAATCAATCCCGAAAGACGGCTCTTATCAATATTCAAAATCTGTTACATGGGTAGACAAAGAAAACTATTTAATCTACAAATCCGAAATGTACAACAAAAGAGGCGAAACTTCCAAAATTATGGAGATGGCGGATTTTAAAGACGTGCAGGGGCGTATAACGCCGATGCAGACAAAAATATCCACCGTGTCCGCCGGAACATCAACAACAATATATATGGAAATAATGAAATACGACGATCCGATCCCTGACGGCGTTTTTACCGCTGCCTATCTTGAAACAGGCAGGGCGAGGTAATAAACCGGAGACTGTATGTTAAACAAAAATTTTTTATTTGCCTTTATTTTTTTATTTTTCAGCGTTCAGCTTTTTTCCCAGGATTTTGGTTTCGGCTCATTTGATGATGAAGAAAATATTTCCGGTTCAAACTCCGGTTTATCAGTTTCCATAAGCGGTGAAGTATCCGCTTCAATGATGGGATATTTAAAAGATTTTTCGGAAGGCGCGAGTAAAACAGAACTTGGCGATATTTTCTCAGGCAGTCTTGCGTTCTCGGCAGGCGCGCCAATCGCAGAGGCGTATATAGGCGTCAGCATAGAACCAACCGAAACGCCGATTATGTTAGACGAAGCGTATGTTCGCGCGTATCTCGGCAATTTTGAAATTGAAGGCGGCTTTCGAAAGTTAACATGGGGTAAGGCTGACAGTTTCGGCCCTCTTGATGTTATTAACCCTCTTGATTATTCAAGTTTAACTGATTTAAGCGATTTAATGAATTTTAAAATCGCACGCCCGCTTGTGCGGCTGTCGTACCGCTTTGGTTCCTTCTCAAAAATCGAAGGCGTTTTTGTACCTTCGTTTGAACCAATGCGCTTTGCTGAATCTGGCAGCAGATGGTATCCGAAGCAGATGGCGCAGCTTGATAATCTAAAAGATGATATTTTAACAGGATATCAGGCAGCAAATGTTCCTATAACCGAAGACGATATAAATATATTAATAAATAAGCCTGACAATGACAGACTTGCCAAGATTGATTACGCGCAGGCCGGTTTACGGTTTACAACAACAATCGGCTCCGCTGATCTTGGATTTCAATATTATTACGGAAGATTAACCCGTCCCGCTGTTAATATTGGTTTTTCGCAATTTGAAATTCCTCTTCCGCCTCCATATCCTTCCATGTACGTACCCGTACCTTCAAGCATCAACTATTCATACAACCCCTATCATCAAATTGGAATTGACTGGGCTCAAGTGCTTTTTGGTTTTAATATCCGCGCCGAGTTCGCGGCGAACATAACAGAGGATTTATCCGGCGAAGACGCGGCAATCTATAATCCCCACCTCGCGTGGTCTTTTGGTTTTGACCGCAATTTATTCTGGGGCATCAATTTCAGCGTACAATGCAACGAAACAATACGTCTTTTAAATGACAAAGTTTCTACAAATCCGTACGATATTGAAGCCGATACAGATATGACTTCCACGCAGATTATATTCGTTCTTACAAAATCGTTATTCAGGGATCAGCTTGAACTTCGCGCGGCTGTTTTTTGGCAGGTTGAAGCGGGAGATTGTATGATCGTTCCTTCGATAGTCTGGACAAAGGACGCGCTGTCCATCGAACTTTCCGGCGGTTTTTTTGCAGGCGATAAAAACGGGCAATTTGGACAGTATAATAATAATAATTTTATTAAAACAGCTGTCACTTACAGCTTTTAAAATACCTGACTTCATGGTATTATTCTTAATATACTTAATCTAAAGGATGTTTTTATGGATACCTCTCCAACGGTTTACCTCTGCCCCGCCTGCAGAAAACCGGCAGCGAAAGACGACATCCTGAACTATTCTGTTCAAAGTATCACAACTTTTTCTGACGGGGTAAAAATAGAAAATAGAAGTACATTCTCTTCTCATTACACGCCGAATTTAACAAAGTGTCCCTTTTGCGCGGAAATTTTTTTTCTTAATAACGCGGAGCCTGTTAAAAGAAATATATTTTTAAAAAAATACAAACTTTTAGACAAGCCAAATGAAAACGATTATATAAATACGGTAAAACAAGGTCTTGCCAAAACCCCTGACGAAGAAATTGAAGCGCGTTCCTGCCTTTGGTACGCGTTAAACGATAAAATTCGCTTCAGCCGCAAACAGTACCAGCGTGATCCGGACGATGAAAAAACATTTTTTCAGGATGAAAAGGCGGCGCTTTGGGAGGAAAACTGCAATGCGCTTCTTTCGCTTCTGGAAAAGAAAGCCGCAAACTGTAAAATTGAAAAAGATAAAGATGAACTTACAATAACCATCGCGGAACTGAACCGTAACCTCGGCAATTTTGACGTCTGCTTTGACATTTTGGAAACTCTTCCCGATACTTATGAATGGCTGAAATCAAAATATACGCCAAGAACCGCTTCTCATGATCGCCTTGTTTTTATATTAATATCGCCTGAAGAAAAACAGGATGATTTTGCAGCAGAAGCTGTGGATTTAGACGATCCTGACAAGGCAATTGAATATTACTCAAAAGAAATTGAAACGCGGAACTGCTCGCTTGGACCGTATTATGCGTTCCGCGCCGAGGCATACTTAAAAAAAGGCGAATTACAAACGGCTCTGGACGATATAAATACCGCGCTTTGCGAATCAGGCGGCGGCGAAGAAAATTACTGCATACGCGCGCAAATTTATGAAAAAATGGGCGATGCCGAAAAGGTAAATTGGAATATTTTTAAAGCAAAACATGCGCAAATTTATCAATACACAGTTAATGAACATTCAAGAAGAAATCCAAGACCAAAAAGAGAAGGCGCGGACGATAAACCGGTTATCATAACGGAAAAAGTTAACCTTAAAAAAAGCGGCGGAAAAATCATACTTGATATAGCGGCGCAGGAAGGAGAGCCTGTTGAACCTGAGATTCTGTATTCAGGAGGTGAAAACGCGCTGTTCAGAAGAAAGCCTGAGCAATTCATTCTTCTGAAAAAAGTACCTGAAGAGTTCTTCAGCGATACAGATGTGCGTGAATCAATTTTTAACAAAAAAGAAATATTAATTTCAGAAATTGCGTCAAACCCGCCGATGGAATACACGGCGAAAGTACGGCTCGTGATTGAAACGCTGGAATCGGCAGAATCTATTGTCAAGGACGGCTATCCTCTTTACACTTCGCTTCGCGCGCGCGTCAGCGCCAACATGGATAAGGCAATCGCGGACGTAATCGGCAAAGAAGATTTTATAAATCTTGCCGCGGTTCTGGCAAGAGAAGAAAATTATGCGCTTTTTAATAAATATCTAGAAGAAAAACTTCCGCTTAACGAAAGGGTAAGCGTTGTTTTCGGAACATGGCAGCCTACTCCGCTTTATTATGTAACAACAAAAAGGCTCGTTGGCTTTATGGAAGATCCCTTAAAAATCATCCGCTTTCTTGCCGCCAGCGGCGCAGATCCGAATATGTCATGCAAAGACAGCGATACTCCGCTCGGAAACCAGTGCCTGGACGGCGGTTTGTCGATAATAATGAAAACACTTTTGGAATCCGGCGCGGATCCGAACTGTTTTACGCATATTGAAAGCGGTCTGATAAAACCACTGCATTTAACGCTTCTGCCTTCCGAATATGACAAGGAAACCAAGGAATTTACGCCTATTAAAGCGAAGGAAATTGAAAAAACAAGACTTCTCATTGACGCCGGAGCGGATGTAAACTATGTCAGCGAATTGGGTTCCACGGCTTTAAGCCTTGCGATAAATAATGCCCAGGGTGAAGTGCAGAAAAAACTGGTTAAAATGCTTCTTGATAAGGGCGCGGATGAACAGAGCGCAATCGACGCGTTAAAGGAAGCGGTTGAGCATGAAAGCCATTCAGCGGCTTATTCGCTTTATGAAATATATTCAGGTCAAATTGATGGTTTAAATATTAAACCAGATTCAAAACTGGCGCGCAAATATCTCTTGCTTGCCGCTGATTTTAAATACAAATCTGATAATGAAGATGACGGTTACGATGACGGCAGACACGACGCGGAAATTTAGCTGCCTATAAAAAATTAAAAAACGGCCGCATTTTAAAAATTTTTTGGAGGGGAAAATGACTCACAAGGATTTAGACATCAACGCTATAATAAAAGCGGCGGAATCAGGAGACGCGGAAGCTCAAACAAGCCTCGCCCTGTGTTATTATCAGGGTGAAGGCGTTGAACAGGATTATAAACTGGCGGCTTTTTGGTACACAAAAGCCGCGGAACAAGGCGATGCCGGCGCTCAGTGTCTTTTGGGAATGTGTTACGAAAGCGGAGACGGCGTTGAGAAAGACACTAAAAAAGCGCTTTATTGGTATTTACAGTCCGCCGAGCAGGGTGATGATATTTCTCAGGGAATTCTGGCTCTTTATTACGAGATAGGATCCGACATTCCGCAGGATTATAATAAAGCGGCGGACTGGCATACTAAAGCCGCAGAACAGGGCAATGTAAGATCGCAATTTCATTTAGGAATGTTTTACGAAAACGGAAATGGCGTTGCCAAAGATTATCAAAAAGCTGTTCATTGGTACACAAAAGCCGCGCAGCAGGAAGACGGCACAGCTCAGCTTTATCTGGGAAGATGCTATGAAAACGGAAATGGCGTGCAGAAGGATCAGAAGCAGGCTGATTTTTGGTATACAAAAGCGGCATGCGATATTTACGCTCTTGAGTCATTGGATAAATATTACGAAGAAAATGAAGAGAAAAAATTAAAATACAAAACCGCCGGCGAATGGTATCAGGCATACGCCTGTGACGGCACTGCCGCAAGAAATTACGCTTACTTTATACGCGAGGTTGACGAAGATGATATTGATCTGTTTATTTTATCTGAATACTGGCACGAGCAGGCGGCGTTAAAAGGAGATATTAAATCTTTTTACCAGCTTGTATTAATGCGCAATTTTAATAAATCAAACGCGCAAAACATCGGCAAAATATTCGGTAATAGACAAGTTGTCCCAACCGATCAAAGTATCGCGTTTTTTATAAATAAATTTTATCCGGTATCCGAAAAAGACAAAAAAATCAATTTAACCAAGAATGAATACCCGGATTTGCAGAAAAGAATCAGCGCATTATCCGAAACGGCAGGAAAGTACGGCATTTTTTCATTAGAGGACGAAATAAAAAAAGAAAAAATAATAATTTTAAAAATCGCCCTTCAGATGATAATTGACGGAATTGACGCGGATATAATTAATACAATTATTGAAAATCTTCTTTCACAAGCCGATGACGAAATAAAGCAGATAATGCAAAAAGGCGTAAAAAGCATACAAAGAGGCGAATAATACCGGGGTGATATCTAGACAAAGAAACGGCATTTTGGTATCCTGAAAAATCGAAGGAGACCATGTTGAATAGAAGGCAAAACGAAGCCCTTTCTTTCTTAATCAGCATATATTACAAGGAATACGGTCCTTTTAACCTGGAGGAACTCGCAAAACTGGCGGCTCGCCGCGATTTTGGGTGGGATATGTACGCATACAGGCATCCAAAGGACAATGTATGGCGCCCTGTCCGCGATATCCCTGAGTTAAGAGAGATACTTCTTAAGAACTTCCCTATTCAAGCTGGAGATCAAGGACCTGCCGGGGGACATGTCTTTAAAGATAAAAACTCCAAACTTATCGAAGTATCCCCCGCAGACGCAGGATACTGCGCGTGGGAAAACGCCGAAAATGTCTGCAAGAATTTTTCATTTAACGGCTATAAAGACTGGCGGCTTCCTACAAAGGATGAGCTTTTAGAATCCTCAGGTTTCATAAGCAGCCAGATTCGTCAGAAAGAAAATACAGTCCAGACAAATGAATTAATCCTTCACTGGAGCAACGAACGCAAAAAGGACAGCGCAACCGCCGTTATTACCTGTGTAGTTGAAGATAAATACGTGCAAAACCCAACTAACGGAACTTCGGGCGGACATTATGTAAACAAAGACGGTATAAAAATCGGAATTGAAAAACAACTCCCCGTAACAGAATGGCATCCTGTCCGCCCTGTGCGTAATCTAAACTAATTACCGCGCTTCTACTTTCCAAGACGGCTGCGCGCGTCGTTTAAACGTCCCATCCATACAGGAGAATCTCTGGTCTCTTCCTTCTCGAGCATTTTAACACTCAATTCATAAAGATCCTCATACCTTGATTCCTGAATATACAGATCCGCCAATTCATCATTAGTCAGATTTGCCGTTGATTTTTTATTAAGGATTGAAGATTTCGCGGCCGGAACTTTACCGTCTTTTTTAAGGCTCTCGCAATATTCATCCGCAGACATCCATTTTCCTTCTTTCTTTGCCGGAGCGGCTTTAACTGCGGGTTTCTTTACCGCTGCTTTTTTAACAGGCGCCTTCTTTGCCGAAGCTGCTTTGGCCGCGGGTTTTTTAGCCGCCGCTTTTTTAACAGGAGCTTTTTTTGCCGAAGCTGCTTTGGCGGCAGGTTTTTTAGCCGCGGCGGCTTTAGCCGCAGGTTTCTTTGCTGCGGGTTTCTTTGCTGCAGCAGCTTTCTTTGTTGCCGGCTTTTTTGCTGCAGCTGCTTTAGCCGCAGGTTTCTTTGCTGCGGGTTTTTTCGCTGCCGGTTTTTTTGTTACTGTTTTCTTTGCCATTTTAGGCCTCCTTGATGATTAGTTCCAATTATAATTTATTTCCGAACTTACCCATGTTATATTATAATTATAGCATATATATACCAAAGAATAAATGTCTATGATGCGCTACTTGACCAAAAATAGTATTTTTGGTCTAATTTCCTTGAATGGGGGATATAGCTCAGTTGGTAGAGCGATTGGTTCGCAATCAATAGGCCTGGGGTTCGAATCCCCATATCTCCAATGGGTAGAGATTAGCTGTTCAAGTAATATCTTAATAAGATAGTAAAATGCGGTTAATTTGGGGATTCGAAGCGGAGCAATCCTGTAAGAAATTAAGGCGAATGCCCATATCTCCAGGGATGCCATATTGACATTTTCTGTTAATCTTGGCATATTGTTTCAACACCGTTTCAAGGTGCGCTTAAATAGCCACCTTAGCTCAGTTGGTAGAGCAGCAGACTGAAAATCTGCGTGTCTGGAGTTCAATTCTCCGAGGTGGCAAACGGTAAAAGAGCCAAGTCTAAAGACTTGGCTCTTTTTTTTAGACAATATGTATCATTGGAGCCATACGGCACGTGGCGTAAGGAAGTTTATATAATGGTCATCTTTCAGATGACCTTCGTCATCCACCCTTTTGTATCCGGTAGTTTGCCGTATTGGATGCCTTTTAGGGTGTCGCGGATATCAGCGGTGAATTCGCCTGTCTTGCCGTCGTTAAAAACGGCTTTTTTGCCTTTGTAGGTTATGGATGAAAGAGGCGTTGCTCCGGCGGCAGTACCGCTTACAAAACATTCTTTTGTCTCATCCATTGCTTCATCTATTGATATTTTGCGCTCTGAAACTCTTATTCCTTTGTCTCGCGCAAGTTCCAGGATGCTCATCCTTGTTATACCCGGTAAAATTGTATCACCTAACTCGGGCGTCACAAGTTCTCCTGATTTCAAATAGAAAAATATGTTGCACGACGAACCTTCTTCTATGTATTTACGGTGGGTTCCGTCTAAAAATATACATTCCATGTAACCGTCTTTTAACGCTTCGGATTTTGCGAGAGCTGATATTACATAATTGGAACAGGCTTTTATCCAGCCGGTGCCGTTCGGCATTGCGCGGACTTTATCAGAAACAACGGCATCCGAGCTGCCGGATGAAAAATACGCGCTTACAGGGGTATTCACAACCATAACATAGGGTTCTTTGGAAAGATTCACCCCTATGCCGCCTTCAGAAATTGTAAAGGGTCTGATGTAAACAGCGTCCGCGTACATAAAGGAATCCTTTTCCCATTCGCTTTTGTAATGAGGTTTAAAACTAAGAGCGGCGTTGCGTTTTACGGTTTCAACGCAGACTTTGACAAAATCTTCTTTTGGAAACGGCGGCATGCAAAGGCCTTTCATTGAAAGCGCGAAACGCTCTCCGTTTTTATCGGGCCTGAAAATTGCAAGGCCGTCGTTTTTTTGAGGAAAAGCTTTTAATCCTTCAAAGCATGCAAGGCCGTACTGGCTTGTGTAGTTGACAAGAGGCATATCATCGTAATAATTGCGGGAATTTTCCAATTTGACGCGTTCGCCGGCGCTTAATGCCGCCTCTTCTTCCTGCGTTTTATGAGGTTTTTCGATGTATTCATCACTCCATTTTCCGCCTGAAAATTTAGCGCGGTAAGTGATCGGATACGTATTTAATGCAAATGCCATACTCTGCTCCTTAATTCACTATACAATTTTTTTTTATAAGATACAAGAGAAAATTTGCCTATTTCTTTTTTCTAAGATTCATCATTTTTTTTCTAAGAGCTTCCGCGATATTAAATAAATTATAAAGAAATTTTTTATACGGATAATCCAGGCTGCCGGGGCGGTGTATTATCTGTCCCGCGAAGCCGGTTTTAAAACGGTACAGTCCGGCCATCGGATGGTTCGGATTATCGTCAGGCGGGATGCCGAAAAGATCGTAAGTTTTACAATTAAAATTTTTGGCGTCCTGCATCGCTTTCCACTGCAGAGCGTAAGGCGCCATAAGATTGCGTTTATTATTTGAAGATGCGCCGTATAAATAAACTGCGTCCTTTCCGCGGAAAAGAACAACAATTGCCGCGAGCGTTTCGCCTTCATGGCTTGCAGAGTACAGTTTTAAAGATATGCTTTCTTTTTGCCTGCTCTCGCATAACTCAAAAAGTGTCTTATAATAATTGAAACCATGAACCGCGATTCCGTCCCTTTGCGCGGTTTCTTTTAAAAGATTGTAAAATATTTCCAAATCCCCGGATGAACAAATTTTTACTTCCACCCCTTTTTTTTCAGCAAGGGAAATATTATATCTCCATTTTGATTTCATGGACGCAAGAATCTCATCGCAGGATGCGGATAAATCAATAATTACTGTATCAGGCGGCTGTACCTGCGCCGCGGCTGTTTTAAAACCTTCTGTCTTTAATAAAGAAGCTTCCGCTTTAAGGTTTTCATCGCCGTCTAAGTAAAACCATGGAAAATCGAAGCGGATAAAAGCATTATTCCGCGGAAGAAAAGGCTTTAATAATCCGGCAATTTCTGCCATCGCCTTTGGTCTTTCGCTTGCCGCGAATTTCTGAGGTAATTGAGGCCCCCACGGAATATATGTAAATGAAAAGCCAGGAATAAGCCTGCGCGAAAGCGCAAGGAAAGGCGTCTTTTCTTCTCCGTATTCTGACCATTCAATCAAAAAAGCGCTTGCTTTCCACCCGAAGAGAGATTTAAATTCTCCCCACAAGGAAGACTGCAGGAACGAATCCGCGTTTTCGCAAACTGCAATATCCGCTTCTGTGATTTTCAAATTAATGAACTTCTCCTTCAGGGATCACCGCTGTCTTAACAGGATTTCCGTTCAAGCACAATTTCTTTTCTCCTGTCATAACAAAATGATCTTTTACAAAAATGGGATAGGAGAAGAATGTATCGATATCTATTTCCGCGGGAGCGGCGTCTTCTTCACCTTCAGGCAAAAATTTTGTTCCCGTCGGACAATCACCTGCGTCAAGGACTTCAACGCGTTCCGCGCTCTTTCCATCCTGGCTTTCTCCTTTGCTGTCGCCTGCGGCAAGGAGCATGCCTCTTGACTCAATGCCTCTTAATTTTGCAGGCTTCAGATTGTAAGCGACTATTATTTTCTTTCCAATCAATTGATCTTCCGTATAGAAAGGAACAAGTCCTGAAACAATCTGTCTCTCTTCGCGAACTCCTGTTACGCCTTCTGCTGTCTCAAGATTAATAATGTACAATTTATCCGCCTTGGGATGCCTTTCAATTTTTTCAATTTTCGCCGCGCGCAGATCCATTACAGAAGAAAACCGTACTAGTTCCTTTCTTTCTTTTTGGGTTCCGCTGTACTTTTCCCTTAACTGTGCGATTCTTTCATCCTCTAGTTTGGAAAACAGCATTTCACTTCTTATTAACACATCGCCTATTCCCTGCGGTTTTCCTATATCCTTCCAGTTCAGATTTTCTCTGTGCTTAAGATTGAAGAATGACGCGATTTTCGCCGCGGCATGCGGTATATAAGGTTCAATCAATACTGATAAATCGCGCACAAGATACGAAAGATCGCGTATAACGGATTTTGCCTTTTCAGGATCGTCATTTCTCAAGCGCCACGGCTCATTGTCCTGAAAATATTTATTAGCAAATGATGACAATTCAAAAATCACGCGGAAGGCGTCTCTTAATTCCGCCCTGTCAAGTTTCTCAGCGATTGATATTTCGTATTTTGCGGCTTCTTCCCAGAACTTTAAATCGCTTTTCCCTTCGGGTATTTTTCCATCGTAATAGCGGGTAACAAATGAAAGCGTCCGGTTTACAAGGTTGCCTAAATTACCGATTAACTCTCCGTTTACTTTTTCCTGAAAATCATCCCACATAAACATTGCGTCGGATTTTTCCGGCCTGTTGTAAAAAAGATAGAAACGCCATACATCCGCCGGGATTCCGGTATCCATCGCGTCTGTTCCAAAGACTCCCACTCCCCTGGATTTGGAAAATTTTCCGTTTTCATAATTAAGGTATTCCGTGCTCGACATATGATGCAGCATTGTCCAGTTCTCACCGCTTCCTAAAAGACTGGAAGGAAATATTACGGTGTGAAAAGGAATATTGTCTTTCCCTATAAACTGAAACAGATCAACTTCATCCGGTTTCTTCCACCAGTAATCGACAAAGTCACGCCAATTGCCTTTTTCTTCACCTAATGATCCTGTAATGGAAATATAACCTATCGGGGCGTCAAACCAGACATAAAAAACCTTGTTTTCATAGCCAGGTTTCGGCACTGGAATTCCCCATTTTAAATCTCTTGTAATAGCGCGCTCTTTAAGCCCGTCGCGAATCCATGCCTGAGTCATTTGAATCGCGTTATGAGCCCAGAAACCGTCTGCGCTGGCTTTTTTAATCCAGTTTTCAAGTTTATCTTTAATGCCGGGAAGATCTATATACAAATGATTTGTTTTTCTAAGCGACGGCGCGCTGGAGCATGCTGAACACTGAGGCTCTTTAAGATCGGTGGGATCGAGCAATTTCTGGCATGCTTCGCATTGATCGCCTCTTGCCTTATCGCTTGCGCAAACAGGGCAAATTCCGCGGATGTATCTGTCCGCAAGAAATCTGCCGCATTTTGAACAGTAGAATTGTTCAATTGTTCTTTGAACGATTAATCCGGCTTTATCAAGTTTTTCAAAAATACCCTGGACAACTTCAGTTTGAACATGAGTTGATGTTCTGCCGAATTTATCAAAGTCGATATTAAACCAGTTGTAGATATTCGCGTGAATTGCGTGATACCTGTCGCACAATTCTCTTGGCTGTAAACCTTCTTCCGCTGCTTTGTTCTCCGTGGCGGTGCCGTATTCATCCGTACCCGCGATGTATAGTGATTCATAACCGTACAGTCTGCAGAAACGCGAAAAAGCGTCCGCGGATAAAACCTGAATGAGATTTCCCAGATGAGGCTCGTTATTAACGTAAGGCAATGCCGAAGTAATTAATCTTCTTTTCATATTGATTAATGATAACTAAAAACTTAATGCGGTTCAATAACCTAATGCGAGAATTTTAAAGTAAACTCATTTGTCCATTCGCCGCCTGCGTCAAGAGAAACTGAAAAAACCGGCAGTATGCGCGTTGCCTGATACATATCGTACCTGTAAACAGGAAAAAGACAGCCTTTAAACTGATTAGCCGAAATAAGTATTATTTGCACTTCATTTTTAACATCAAGAATCTTGAGATTATTTGTATCCAGCAGACGGTCTATTGATATATCTTTTCCGGTTAAATCAACCGTGTAAAAGCGGACAAACTCATCCCCTACTCCGGCAAAAGAAAAATCAATCTCTGAAGCAAATAGGAAATTAATTTTTTCCTTTCCTTTATTTTTTAGCAGATATGATACCGATAAATTTTCCTTTTTTAACAGAAAACATTTATCTATTTCGATATTTCCGAAAGGAGCGTCATCCGCGCAGGCGGGAAGCCTGAAACATGATTTTCCCTTTCTATCCTGGGTTATTTCTTCGTACTGCTCATGAAGACAGAAACGTCCGTTTTCAGGCAGGATGTTAATTAGATTATCAAATTTTTCGCTTTCAGGAAAAAACATATCGGCGAAAGCGATGCGCCTGTATGAATTATCCGTTCCGCAGTCAAGATAGTTCCATTCCTTCGGAAGATAATCAAGTTCAAAAATACCCGCTCCCCTATGCTGGATATAGCAGTTTATTTTTTCATCCTGAAAAATAAATTCCTTTGTGCCGTCAAAATCAAAATCGTATTGAATTAATGAAGATGCGAATTTTCCCTTTTCCCGCGACAGCATTTCGGCGCGTAAAAGCGAACTGTACGCGGACTTTCTTAGCTCATTTCTGTACTGTCCGTTCCCGGGAGAGAAAAAACATGAATCCTGAGCCTTCCACATTTCTTCCCTTGCGCTCAATTTTCTCGCCTTGTCTCCTTTTAATTGATTTATTAAAAGGTTTGTAAATATCATTTTTGAATATATGCCGCTTGCTTCGGCATTATCAATTAAGAATTTGCGCGGAGAAAAATTGTTTTCCTGAGCCGAAGAATTCGGAAAACTCGCCTTTTTAAATGTTTTATATGTTTTTAAAATTTTATAGGGTAATGCGGTGCTTACGATTTTATCCGACAGCGATATTTCTTCAAAAAAACGGTTCCATGCCGTATCCGGCGCTTCTTCAGGCGAAGAAGAAACAGTTTCAGGAAAAACACTGATAATTTTTTCGGATTTACAGCCGCCGCATACTTCATTAAATTTATTTTCAAGGTCAACAAACACCTGTGAAAAACTTTTTTGGGAAAGTTCTTTTTCAACAAAACGCGAAACGGGAAAAATCGCGACAAGCTTTCCCTGATCTTCGCTCAGGCATGGTTTAAAAAGATCGGAACCTTCCAATCCGGCCTGTTCAAATTGTTCCTGTGAAAGAAATGTATAATCCATGTCGCTTGTGCAAAGAGCGACCGCAAGATTTTGCTCCCATGCCATACCGGGAACCCAGCAGCCTGTGGGGCGTTTTCCAAAATGCTTTCGAAGGTATGTTGTCATAAGTTCAATCTGTCCGATTCTATCTTGTAAAGAAAGAAGCGGAAAAACAGGCTCGTAAAAACCTCCGCCTAAAATTTCCGCTTGTTTTCTGGTCAGCATATCCTCTATAAGCATGAAAGATTCAGGATGTGTTCTTTCCACCCAGTAAAGCAGAACGCCTGAATAATGCAAAACCGCCTGTATGTTTGAATAACGGTAAAGATTGGAAACAAAAGGGCGAATTTTGGTTTCGTATACAAATTCAAATTCGCTTTCAGGCGCTCCGGAGGGTACATGCGCATGTGAACCCAGTATCAGGCTGATTTTGCTGACAGTTTTCACCCTGCGCCAATCATCCTGAAAAATAAATATGAAGCCGCCGTAAAAATAAGGGACAGTAACCCCATGGCGATAAGCACAAGCGGTTTCCCTCGCAGGAAAAGCGGAACCGCTTCCAAAGCGGCTCTTTTTCGTATTTCTCGCATTATTAAATTGACGGCAAAAATGCCGAATGTAAAACCGAATGATAAAACAAGCACATCCGTAAGCCCGCTTGCCATGTTTATGCAGATAAACACAGCCGCGGCTGTTACTCCGGATGGAAAACTTACAAATGTTTCTTCTTCCCTGTCACGCTTTAGCAAATAATTAAAAATTAAAAATTCAAGGCCGTCGTAAACAATCGCGCTTATAGGAAATAAAATTACATAAATGAATAAACCGTAGAACAATGAAAATATTATCTTAGAGAAAAACAGCCATAAAAGGATTATAGTAGAAAACACAAGGCCCAATTTAACAAACGACGGTACATTAAGGCTGCTCTTTGATTCAACAATGCCTTTTAATCCAAGCCCGCATTGTAAAATTAAATTCATTGTAAAACTGGAACATATTAAAAGAAGCAAAAGAGGCGTCTGGCTCATTAAAATTCCCCCCTCTTATCCTTCCAATATTGATACAGACAGATAAAATACCCCAGTAATAAAAGCGCTCCGCAAGACGCTCCGAAAATTCCTATCGGGAAATAAGCGCCCGCTTTAAAATACATAATTGTTACCATTCCCTGAGAAGTTCCCGGAAACGATAAAGAACAATACGACAAAGGTTCGCGTATTATAGAAAATGCGATCAAAAGCCCTGCGATGGATGCGGCTTGAGAAATTGAATCGGACACATTGTCAAAAATATCCGCATGAGGGTTATGCGCATGTAACTGCATCTGCTGGACAATCCCTGAACTTGCGCAAAATACAGGAACAAGCAGAAGAACCATAAAAACTTCCAGCGCTGCGAACGAACAGAGCATCCAAAACATAAAAAGGTACATGGTGCCGAAAAAAGCGGCGAAGCATGTATATAATGGCACTCTTCCTTTTTTGGGAAAGATTTTTTTCCCGGCGCCTGATATAAAAAACGTGAATGTAAAGGCTGTAAGCCCGTACACCCAAAATAAACCGACAGCGACAGTGATTGCCCATGAAAGACGAGCCGAAGCCATTAGAAGGATACCAGCTCCGAATAATCCGCCCAGCGGGGAGAGAGAACCCCAAAAAGAATGGTTACGAGTTAAACTCATCTGTTCGCCGCCTCCGTTAACGCCGCTGTAACATCATGCGCCGCTTCTTCAATTCTTGCCGTGTAAATGTTTAAAACGCTCTTCGGCAGAGTGTCAAAAACCTGAACGGCGTGAGCGCTAAGCGGTATGATTTCTTTTACAATGCAATCATGCGAAACAAACGCGCCAAGCGGGATAAGTATCCCGTCCTGAAAAGCAGTAAACACAAACAATTTATCCTGCGATGACAAAATTGAATACCAATATCCAAAAATACTCGCTTTGCCTGCTTTCGGCTGAATATACGCGGACACCCTGCGTGAATCATCGTTGCTGATTAAAACATTATTAATTGTTCGTAAAAGATGCCTTGCCTGTATAGGCTGAGTCGCGATCCACAAAACGGAAATTAATAATAATAAACCTATTACCCATCCAAACATTATCGCTCTATCTTTCATAACAGAGTCTCCTGAACTTCCGCAGAGCTTCCAATACTGCCGTTATTTTTACGCGGGAAGAATATTTTTTCTTCGATAAGGCGGATAACAGGCGTTATACAATTTGTAAGCGCAAGCGCGATAAAGCAGCCGAAATATTCCATACATCTGTAACGGAAAAACCATGAAAGAACGGCTCCGAGAATTACTGTAAATAAAATACCGGGTTTTAATTTCGCTCCGCTTGCCGGTTCTGCGGCAAGTATAAAAGCCGTCGCGATTGTACCTCCTGAAAATATACCGTATAACAGATCTCCGTTCCAGTACATTCCGGCGTCCGCGGCAAAGCGGATAAGAAAACCGTAAACCGCAAGGAAGATCAGAGGCACCCAGCCGCGGTTTATTCCAATTGCGGTAATTACAACAGTTCCGATTAAAAGGGCGAATAACCCCCTGTCTGTAATAATCGCCGCGCTGTTATGGAACAGGAGATCGACATAACCCGACGGAAGCTGGACTCCTGCAAGCGAGAACACAGAGTTGTTAAAAAATTCTGTAACCGAGCTGTCCAGCGGGCTAATATCGGGAGCCATTACCATTTCAGAAATGGAAGGGGGCTGCGAAATCGCTTTTGAAAAACTTTCGGGCCATGAAAATCTGACAAACAGCCAGCCGCCCAAAGCGGGGTTAAGCCAATTAGATCCAAGCCCGCCAAAAGTATGTTTAACAACAATTATCGCAAAAGCGGACGCGAAAAATATATAAACAGGATGGATTTGGTTCGGCAGCAGCATCGAAAGAATCATTGCGGTAGCTGCGGCGCTGCCGTCTTTTATTTTTGCGGCTCCGTGCTTTCGCCACGTTACCAATAATTCAAGCAGGACTGCCGTAACACAAGCGGTCAGAGCTACTATCAGCGATTTACCGCCGTCTGTCAGAGCCGATTGTAACACGCAAAGGAAGGCGCAAAAGCAAACCAGCCACATCCTGCCTGCGCTTGGGTACGATAAATTAATCTGAGGTTTATGACTGTGCATCTTTTTCTGTTCAGGCACTCATATCCTCCTGATTTCTTTCTAAAATAATTTCCGATAAGGGAAGACCGGACGGGCAGACAATTTTACAGCATCCGCATCCATGACAGCCTGTTGTCCCGGCGCTTTCAGTTCCAAGCGTTCTTATTTTTTTATATATATTCTGAGGATCAAGCCCAATCGGACACACTGCCCTGCATTCTCCGCAGTTAATGCAGTTCTGCGGACTGTGAATCGCGGCCTGCGATTTTGTCATGGCGACAATCGCGTAACAGGTTTTTCCGACAGGCTCATCCAGAAATACCACTTCTCTTCCCGATAACGGAGAGCCTATTAAAATTCTGAAGGGATGTTCAACAAAACCGCCGCACTGTTCTATCACATCTCCTATTCTGGTGCCAATCCTTACTTTCATTATCTGCGGCTTTCTTACGGCAGAACCGCCTACAGCTACATAACGATCTAAAATCGGTTTTTTATGAACAACGGCGTCATACGCTGCGGCGAGAACCGCAGGACCCAGAATTAAAAGCTGACCCAGATCGGCTCCTTCCTTTTTTTCGTACGCGCGAAGCGCAAGTTCCAGTTCTCTTGAATTGCGCTGCGGATAACGCGAACCTGTAAAAACAAGCGAAGCTGTAATTTCCTGCTGACCGCCTGAAAGAATATCTGTAGCTGAAGCTATCATCAATTCTCCCAATTCTTTTTCACGGTGAGAAACAGCGAAAATAATTTTTGTAACTTTATGACAGGCTTTAGCTACAATCGCGGCGCCTTCAATTACCGCATTGAGCCTGTCACAGCAGAGGGCATAATCGGCAACAAGCCATGAATCGTCGAAGACGCAGCGGACAACAAGAGTTAATTTTACTTCTTTTCTGGCGGCAGATATCAGTTTTGAAAGAGGCTTTTCATTATTTTCCATTTCTACAATTCCGCATTCAGTAATAATTTTTTGAATATCATAACCGTTAAGACCGCTCCAAATCATTACATCTTCTTTTCTGCCAAGCTTTTCGAACGCTCCTTCCATTTTAATAACCAGAGCGTCATAACTTATATCATCCTTGTCTTTCCATGAGACCTTTTTTACAACTTTACCGGGAACTGTAGCGTGTACATTCGCTGCATCTTCGCAAGAAGCTCTTCCAACAAGCATTCCTTCACGCACAGTCTCACCGATAGCGACAGTCGGAGTAATCTGCCTTGCCTTATTTCCCAGAGGAATAACAGAGATCGCGGGTAAAAAAGCGTTTACGGCAGAGGATTTATCTGGCGCCGTCGGGTCGTCATACGGCAGCCCTCCCCGCGGAAAAGAATATGTCTTCATAATTTAAGCGTCCTTTCTGGAACGTGATATCTTTTTGTCATTATACAACAATGATTTATTCCAGTTAAGACCTGTCTGGCGCGGGGAACCCGTAAACCGCCTTACCCCTTCAAAAGTGACTTTTCCGGTATTTTCATCATTTCTGACAATAATTAAACCGGGAAGCAGGAATAAAAGCAAAACAAGCAGAGACCATTTTTCGGAAACCCCTGCCGAACCTCCCGTAGTATCCGTTTTTACCCCGTTATTTACATTGTTGAAAAACTCCATTAAATGCCTTAACGGAAAAGGCGGGTAATCGCTTATTCTAACCGACTGGGTTATCTTTCCTTTGTCTATTAACGGAAGACCGTCTTTATCAAAATAAAAATCCGGAAAGGCGGCTGAAGATGTGCCCATCTGATGAGTTGAGAAAGACGCTTGATAAGTAATATGTTCGTAATAATCCTGTTCAGTTACAAAGGTATCGAATTTTTTATTATAATCAAAACTGCCGGACATAAACGGCGTAAAAAATAATGTGAACACCGCGCCTGCGGCAAACGGCAAAATATACCCGGGGAAAATAAATTCCGGAAAACGCTTTCTCACTATAATCAGCGGATTAAACCTTCTGTGCTCTACCCCCGAGAATGTCACAATTTTCAGCGAGAAGAAAAATACAGCGAACGAAGCCGCGGACACCGCAAGCAAAAATAAAAGATGCAGTTTAGAAAAAATAATTAATATCGCGAGCGCTCCTGCAAAAACGGGAAGAAAGAACCAATAGAATCTGTAAGGCAGAATTACTTCTTTGTAAATAGTTTTGAATCTGAGCGCGTTTTCTCTTAAAGGCGGCGGATTTATTAATTCATTAAGAGGTTCTTTCAGCATTATAAAAAGAGCGAAAAGAACCGCGGCGGCGGCAATTCCCGCGGCGCCGAAAAAACAAAGCGAAGAAAGGACGGGAATCATTGGAATAATATTAATAATGCTGCGGTGCGTTTTTCTTTTTAGATAGCACATAACAAGAAGGCATACGGAAGCCGCGGCATAGACAATAAAAAAAAGAACCAGAGGTCTTCCTATTCCGTAGTATTCTACAGAAAAAGGAATATCTCCAAGAAGTTCTTCAAATTTTTTATCAAGTATGCTTGAGTTCCAGTTGCCTGCTATAAGCGGAATGTAAATGAAACGCTTGCCGTCTTTTATAAAAACATCGCGTAACTTACCGGCATAGCCGTCATTGCGCGGATCGAACGAAAATATTCTTGACGAATACTGATCAAGCGGGATTCTTTTTATTGAATCGAACTCGTCAAGCAAGACCCATTGCGAAGATTCTGAAACAGGAGAGCCGCCGAAAATGTATTCGCTGGATTCAAGAAGAGATCTTATATCCCTGTCGCCGATTGACGCGTCGGTTGTAAGCACCGCGTATCCGCCGCGGAATTCTTCATAACCCATCGCGGAGCCGAGAAAAAGCAGAGCTAAAGCCGCCAGCAGCGATATAAGGCTTGCAAGCAGAACGGATTTAAAAAAGGACATATAAAAACCTAAAAAAGATAGAAGCAGAACGCAATCAGAATGCCAAGCAGCGCACCTACAAGCACTTCTAAAGGAGTATGACCTTGTATTTCCTTTACCGAGTGAAACTCCACTCCTGTTAATTTGGCGGATTGCCTTCCAAGATTATTCAGCGCTCTTGCCTGCAAACCGGCGGCGCGCCTTACTCCCACAGCATCCCTGAGCACTATTAAGGCGAAAACAAGGCAGAATATAAAAAAATTGGAATCGATTCCCTCGTAAATGCCTACGGATGCCGACAATGCGCATACAACAGCCGAATGGCTCGACGGCATTCCGCCTGTACGCCATATCATTGTTTCGATTGCGTCCCATTTTTTGCGTTTTTTTGAAGTAAGCAGATAGAAAACCATTTTTAAAACTTGGGCTATTACAAGGCTTGAAACTGTGGAAAGGAATATTCTGTTTTCTAATAAAGACTTAATGGCCGCTGCGGCTGTCATTTCAACACACTACAAAAATATGCGAGTTTTGTCAATGTCCGTGAGAAATATCATAAATTTTATGATAAAATCCGCATAATGGAACTAATAACCGGCAAAAACGACAAAGACAGGCGTCTGGATAGGATTTTACGGAAGGCTCTTCCCGACTATCCCCTGCCTTTAATTCACAAACTATTGCGGCAAAAGAAAGTGCTTGTAGACGGGAAACCGGGTAAAGCCGAAGATAGGCTGGATTGCGGGGTTAGGATTTATATTAAAAAAGATTTCACACAGAGGCACATCGAACCTGCGGTTCGCGGCACACAGAACACTGAGAAGGAAAGCAGGAATAAGAATACAGATAGTCCGCAAATTTTATGGGAAAATGCTGATCTGATTGCAGTTTTTAAAACGGCGGGGATTGCGGTTCATGGTGTGGGTAGTTTGGAAGAAATAATGGGTGCTTACTTAAAAGATAAGCTGCCGCCTTCGCTGTCGTTTAAACCCGGTCCTCTTCACAGGCTTGATAAACCGTCAAGCGGAGCTGTAGTTTTTTCAAAAAGTCTTGAGGGAGCTCGGCTTTTTACTTCGCTTATGCGTGAGCGAAAAATCAGAAAAACATATTTGGCTGTTGTTGAAGGCATAATAAAAAGCGAAGAAAACTGGCGCGATGAACTGGTTCGTGATCGCGCTAAAAAGAAAACATTTATTTCAGATGATGGAAAAGAAGGCAAAACCGCAATTACAAATGTTACTCCGCTTTGCGCTGACGGCGGTTACACATTAATAAAAGCGGAAATCGAAACAGGAAGAACGCATCAGATACGCGCACAGGCTGCGTCTCACGGGCATCCTCTTGCAGGCGATGTTAAATACGGCGGTAAAAAAAACAAAGAGGGGTTTTTCCTGCATGCATGGAAATTGGAATTTTTAAATTACACAATTGAAGCGCCCGTAAAGCTCGCAGTTTTAAACATGGATCCCAATTGCCTGACGGATGGCGTCTACAAGCGTCTTTCTGTCTTCGCGTCTTCCTGAAATGCCTGGAATTTCAACTAACAGAGGATACAATCCCGATAACTGCCATTCAACGGCTAAATCACCCAGCGAATCCGCAGTATCTTCGGTCATGATCAATATCTTGCAGCCTGCTGAATTTTCATTACCGCCTTCTGTAATGTCTTTAAACGCTGCAATTGCTTCCTGAGCGTCCTTTACTGCAATTCCGCCGATACCGATAAAACGAAAAGCGGTTACAATCTCTTCATCGCCCAGAAAAAAATAATCCATGTTTTTTATTCGCGCTGATTTTTATAAAAATAAAATAAGCAGAGCTACAAGGAAACCCCAAAGGCAAATCCCTTCGGCAAGCCCGACTAAAGGCAGCGCTTTTCCGAAAAGGTCCGGATTTTCGCTCATCGCGCCCATCGCGGCAGCTCCTATCCGCCCTACTGCGATACCGCCTGCGATACACGAAAGCCCGACGGCAATACCTGCCGCTACGGCTTTAATGGAATCTGCCGCGCCGGCATCGGCCGCCTCATGACCTTGCGCAAAAAGCGTTATACCTCCCGCGCAGCTAATTACCGCAATGCACAAAAACAGCATCATCCGCTTCATAACTACTCCTTATGTTGAAAACGAAACGGCGCGAACTCGACGCCTGTCTCAACAAAAAATTTATTAAAAAATTCATAGTATTGCAGGCGCATAACCTGAATGGCTACGATTAATCCCTCAAGCACTATTATTATAGCATTTCCGATTAACATTATTAAAGCGGCGGAAAATGCGCCTGTTATACCGGAATCTGCAAGAGAATCCGTAAAGAAAAAGATAATGAACGAAAATACGGCATGAGCAAGAGCAAAAGCGCCGATACGCAAAAAACTTGCCGTATTTGAAATATATGAAGATATAGTATCAAGGATTTCTACAAACCCCTCCATTATGAAGGCGAAAAGCCCGCTTTCCATATGGAATTTTTTCCCGGAAAATATCCGCCAGATAACATGGCCGAATATGATAAAAAATAAAGGTATGCAAACGCCTAGAATATCATAATTGTAAAAACGTCCGCCTGTGATAAGTTTTACCGCGATAAAAATCGCGTACCAGAACATTAAAAGACCCGCAAGCCCGGTTTTTGAGCAGATAGCCTGTTCGTATTTTTTCATAAAAAGACGGTTTACAATATTGATAATTAAACCCAATGAATTTATTACAACCCCAATCGCTACCGTAAAGGCGAAAAAGTACAGCAATTTTTTAATGCTGCCGCCGTGCTCAGCCATCGGTAAAATCTGTAATATTCTATCTCTCGGCTCCCCTGTAAAAAAACCTGTTATCGCTCTTGAAGGAGCGGCTAAAAGATTTTCATTCGCGAACACAGAACCGGAAAGAAAACCCATTATCATAGAGGCGATGCTGACAGAGATTAAAGGAGAAGAAAACTTTTTAAAAACCGCGAGTTTTTTAGGACCGTATTTAATAAGAAGCCCTGCGCAAAGCAGCACAAAACCCTGCCCAACATCGCCGAACATAATTCCGAACATAAGCGTAAAAAAGAAAGCGACAAGAGCTGTCGGATCGATAGTCCCGTACAGCGGAGCGCCGTAGGAAAAAACAACGCCTTCAAACCCTTTTACAAAAACGGAATGTTTTACAGCGACAGGCACTTTTTCTTTTCCGTTTTTAACCGCGGGAACTTCATGAGGTTTGTATGCGTTTACGGCAATCCTTTGTTCAGTTAAAGCGCAAAGATCTTTTACTGTTCTTTTTAAAATGTCCGCCGGTATCCATCCTGAAAAGCTGTACAAAGATTCTGTCGCTTTAAACCTTGACTTTATCTCTTCGATAATTAAAGCGCATCTCCATGACATAAAAAGCTTTTTTATATCTGAAGCGTATTTTTTAATCATTGTTTCTTTTTCAATTTTAATATTTTTTTCTTTTTCTTCGTTAACAGCCTGCCGTTCGTTTAAATCAATCATCATTTGAGACGGCGATCCGCAAGCGCCTGGGATTTTTGCAGGAACAAATGAGAGCTGGCTTAACTGCGCGTCTAAAGCAAAACGTCCTTTTTTTGAAGCTGCCGCAAGGATACGGTTATTGTGCAGGGGAATTATCGCGGCCCTGTTTCCGATATTTTCGCGCAGTTTGCTTAATTCGTTCGGATCAAGGCTGCCAAAACGCAGTGTAAGATATGAAAGATTTTCAATATCCGAAAAAGGCGTATCCATATCGGAAAAAATTTTTAGCTCGTTTTTTGATTCCTGTATGCGATTTCTTTCTTCAATTACGCTGTCTTCACGATCTTTTAATTCTTCGGCAAGAGCGCAAAGATTTTCCGCCGTGATTTTTTCATTTTCCGCAGGAATTGCAATATCATTATCAATTTGATTATTTAAATATTGAGCTGATTCATTATCAAGATATTCAACCGCGGCTTTTAATCTTTCAACAAGGGTTTTTACTGATGAAACATCCGCGCTTGCCGTATTTTTATCTTCTTCAGCAAATTGAATCTCCGCTTTTTTACCGAGGTATTCGATGACTTTATCCATGTCGTTTTTAAGAACGGTAAGCTCGATAAACCTCATTCTTCGCGGAAACAGCATCAGATTGCCTCCTGTGTTTTAAACAGGGATGGGTTTTCCATCCCAAGCGCCAAACCTTCAGCTGCGCTTATCAGAAGATCTTCCTCGTACTGCATCAGTTTGATAAAACAGTAAATAGAGCTTAATGTTAACGGATTACTGTGAAAACTGCGATAGGTAAGGTTTCGCAGGTAAATAGAAGCGGCATTTTGAAAATACCTTGGATCCGCAACCCAGTGCTTTGAGTCTTCCTGCGGATTTAGAAATTTTTCCCATTTCCACCCTTCCCAATGCTGGCGCATATCAAGATGAAAATCCAAAGACGCCTTTGCCTTGTGCGCGAGGGATTGCTTCTTCTGAAAAACATCTCCCATAAATCTTAAATCTAAAAGATATTTTTTAACCTGCGCTCCTGTCATGTTGTAATAAGCGCGTAAACGCAGCATCCAAAGACAGTTACGGATGCAGATTTCATCGGCAATAAGCTTCTGCGCCGTTTCGCGGTCTTCATCACCGAGTTCAAAAAGGCTTTCCATTAATTCCAGATAATAACGGCGATCGAGTTCAGTCCCATCCAGCAGTTCGCTGTATTCGTAGCCTTTAAAAGTTAAAACCAAAAGTTTTACAGCGGGAACATATGAATTTATAACAGGTAATATTTTATCCAATGTTCTTTTTTCTATCCGATTTTTAAAATCCGCAAGAAGCTCTTTATCCTGCAAGTCTTTATGCTGATTAGGGAAAACTATTTTGTCTAAATCGTTTAATGAATGAAGGCCGGCAAGAAGACGCGTTCTTTTCCCAAGAAAAGATTTTCCGATAATCCCGCAGGCCTTAGCGTAGGCAAAACCATTATCGCTGCGCATCGCATTCTATCCTTTTTCGATATATTCATTCAAAAGAGCGCTGAATTTTTTTTCATCGGATTTTAAACCGGATAATTCATTGCGGTAAGCGTCAAGCGCTTCACAGTACCGTATTTTTATCTTTTCTTTTTCCTGTTCCAGATTTGTTTCGTGTTTTTTAATTTCTTCTTTTATACGCTCTTCGTATGCTTCCCGGTTTTTCTCTTCATTTTCGCTGATTAAACTGTCTGCTTCATTTTGAGCTTCACTTACAAGAGAAGAAGCTTCAGCTTCTATTGTCAGCAAATGCTCAAGGGTGCTGTTAGCCATAATTATGACTGTGAAGAAAGCATTTCTTCGAATTTACGGATGATCTTGAACGCGCTTTGAGGATCTTTCTGCGCCTGAAGCTCCGTTTGAAACTGAGGAATCTCCATAAGCTCGGCAAGGTGTTTTAAGAGTCTTAAATGTTTTTCAGAATCTTCCATCGGAGAAATTATCATGAAAAGAAGATATACAGGTTCGCCGTCCAGAGAATCGTACTGAACGCCTTTCTGCGAAATCCCAAGCACGCCGTGCAGGGTATCCACCGCGGTAGTCTTGCCGTGCGGAACGGCAATTCCCTTGTGAATACCTGTCGACATTTTTGCTTCGCGCTTTACAATCGCGTCAAGAATTTGATCGTGGGCTTTGGATTTATCTGTCTGGCAATAATACGCTACAAGTTCTTCGAAAGCCTCGTCTTTATCCTCGGCTTCCATATTCACTTTGATGAACTCGGGTAACAATACGTCTTGCAGAATCATAAGAAACCCTATTATTTAGTGGTCATGCCCTGTATGGTCGTCATGATCGTAGATAAAATCACCACTTGATGACGGATTCAATTCCTCGTCTATCCATTGAGTTGATGATTCTTCAGTGATAAGCCTTCTGGCTTCTTCTTCTATGCCGGCTCCGCTTGGGGTTCGGCTAAGCAGGGCAAGACCGAAACTGATAACAAGAAACAATGTTCCGAGCACCGTGGTCGCGCGTGTAAGAACATTACCCGAACGGGAACCAAAAGCAGTATCGGAGCCGCCGGCAAAAATACCGCCGAGGCCGCCGCCTTCGTCGTTTTGAATCAAAACCAACAATACAAGCAATATTGCGTTAATAACGAAAAAAACCATTAAAACTATCGATAAAATTCCCATCTTTTAGCTCCAAAACAAGATATAGATTCAGTGTATCAAAAATGAAAAATTATTGCAATATACGCCAGGTAATAAAAATCAGGGTTTTATATCGATACTCAGTATATACCCCTTATTATGGACGTCTGTCAGGAGTTATAAACCTTGCTGTCAGGCGGAACTGATTTAACAATCCACATATTGCCGCCTATAATACTGCCTTGTCCTATAACCGTATCTCCGCCTAAAATTGTCGCGTTAGCGTAAATTGTCACGTCGTCTTCGATAGTGGGGTGGCGTTTTTTGCCGCTTTCACCTTTTTTTACAGAAAGCGCGCCAAGCGTTACACCCTGATAAATTTTCACATTTTTTCCGATTATCGTCGTCTCGCCGAATACAATGCCTGTGCCGTGATCGATAAAAAATGATTCGCCGATTTGCGCTCCCGGGTGAATATCGATGCCTGTTCTTCTGTGAATAAGTTCGCTCATCATGCGCGGAATGAGGGGCACCTGCCTTGAGTAAAAAAAGTGAGCGATACGATGAACTACGATTGCCTGAAACCCAGGATATGAAAGGATTACCTCATCTGCGCTCATGGCGGCAGGGTCTCCGCGCACCGCAGCTTCCAAATCTTTTGCTAGGATAACCCTGATTTTAGGCAGCTCTTCGAAAAATTCTTCGATTATCATTGCGGCGACCGCCCTGCACCCTTCATGTCCGCAGCTCAAAGTTCCAAGCCGCGCGGAAAAAGCAAGGCTCTTTTCCAATTCGGATCTGAGAGTTAAAGAGATATTATTAACTTTCTCCATGGTAGCGGTTCGCAAGGCGTTTTTATCGGTATTAAGATTTTCCAAAAATCCCGGAAAAAGCAGCTCCTCTAAACCGCGGACGATACTGTCAACGCTTTCCCTTCCCGGAAGATTAACCGCGCCGGAATGGTTAACCATGCCGTGAGAGTCATAGTTTTCCAGAAGTGTTTCAACAGATTTCTCAAGCCTATTCATTCTTTGCCTTGTCCACGAGCGTTGATAAATCGCTGCCGCCTTTGAAGCGCAGTACGTTTACCATGAAAATATTAAGTTTATTAACAATGTTCGGCGGTAAAAGGTTGCCGTCTACTTCGACCGATAAAATCGGGTAGTTGCGCTCCCGAGCCCACGGGGTAAACAACCCTTCGATTACGCGCCCGATAAGGCAGGCAAACGGGCTGATATTTACAATTCCTGAATAGCCTTCGTCCATCGCCGCTGCCGCAGAACCTGAAGAAACGGCAATCTCAGAGTTGAGTTCCAGATTTACAAAGTGCTCTACAGTATATTTCATGATATGACGCATATCGTGCGGCGTATCGGGAATTAATCCTGTCGGCTCAAGAATCGCAAGAGCTTTCTTTTCGATATGATGTTTCCACCATTCCTCAATCTGAAGTTTTTTCAAATCCTTCGAAGGTTTGGAAAAAAGTCTTTTGCCGGGTTTTTGAAGTTTGATCAATTTTTTAAGCGCGTATTCGCGGACAAAATCAAGATAATGAATCCATTCGCTGATACCGGCGACTTTTACAACAATGCCTCTTTCGCTCATCAGTTCGATTAACTCACCTACGGCAAAATCATCGCGGCGAACGTAAATCTCACCCACAACAAGGACGCGCGGACAGTCGGCGACTTTTCTCTTCTGCGGAATCTTTCTAACGTCGGATGCGACATGCTTTAACTCTTTCCATAAATCCTTGGGGTTGTGCTCTACGGCGCGCATTACCTTTTGCCATGATTGTTCAAAATCTTTTTCAGCTTTTACAGGATCCTGCGCTGTTGCCAACAGCGAGCATTGAATGTCTTTTAAATAATCTGAAAGCACAAGGCCGATCCACATCTGTTTCGCGAAACTCGGTCCGAGTTCCGTGTAGGAATTATCCGCGGAAAGGATGAAGACGCAAACATTTTCCAATCGTAAATCGCGGAACAGGTTTTCGTAGTAGACATAGTACTGCCCTGTGCGGCACGGGCCTGTAGTGATCGGAACAAAGAGAAGGTATATTTCATCTTTTCTGTATTTATCGCTGAAGAAGTATTCAAGAGCGCTTCCTAAAACAAGATGGGAGGGAACACATTCTTTTCCTGACGCATGAGCACGCGCAACCTGAATCGTTTTAGTTGTGGCGACAGGCATCGCTTCTGCGTTAATGCCTAAACTGCGGATGGCTGCTCCTATGTATTCTGTAGAAATATTTCCCATGTTGGAAAGCAGAACTTTTACCCTCTTGTTATTCGCGACAGGTATTTTTTCGCCTGTTTTAATATTGTCTATGCGTAAATCAAAATCGCCTGAGTCTTTCTTTTCGCTGACAAAACGCAGACCATTATCGAAACGCTCGGTTTCAATTTCGTTTTTCTTTGCGCGGTAGCCGTCTATAATATCAAGGAACGCTTCAACGCGGGTATCAACGCCGGCATCCGCCGAATGGGAATCCAGTTCAAGAACAAGGAACGGTTTTTGCCCCATTATCCATTTAATGTAATGGAGAATGAACGAATCAGGCGCGCAGGAGAAATTTGAAATAAACGTAAGATAGATGTTTTCCTCGTCTTTTAAAAGTTTCGCCGCTTTTAAATCCTGCTGACCGTAGAACCAGTACATATTCGGGAAAATCGTTCTGTCTCTGAAAGGAAGAATGTCAAACGGTATGATTGAATATCCGCGTGTTGTGAATTTACGGGGAATACCCATATTCGCTTCCGGCGTAAATGCGTTATAAGGTCTTCCAAGAACGGCGATTACAGGCCTGTCAGCTTTCCTCGCCTCCTCAATCGCCTCAAGCCCCATTTTTTCGGCAGCGCTAAAATACTCGTTCTGTTTAGCCCATGCGGTATCAAAGGCGGCTTTCGTTTCCGCTTCGCTGATATCGAGAATTTTTGTCATTTCGCAGAACAATTCCAGCGCCTTTCCTTCGCCGAATTTAAAACTAACAACCAAAGGCAGCCATTTTTTAGGATCGATATCCGGGAACGCTTTCTTCATGTAATACGGAAGCGCCTGGGTAATCGGGCAGAAGTTCGCGTGAACATCTTCCTGATAACTCGGCATATCCCTGAAATGCGGCATCAGCACATAATCGGCGCCCTTATCAAGACAATCCTGAATAGCGCCGTGCGCAATTTCTGCCGGGAAACAATACTGGGCTTCAGCGCGGGCAACACCGGCATGAGCGACTTCGGTTGAAAGGAAAGTTTTAATGCCTAATTCATGGAAAAACCAGCTATAAAGCGGATATAGCGTATGAACTGAAAAAGCTCTTGGAATACCAATCACATAATTTCTTTTATTGGTTTCACGCACAGGAGCTGCATATTCTTCGAAGATCATTTTTTGGCGTTTTTCCACATAGTCAAAAACAGGTATGTCATTTACCTTTTTGCGCATGTTTGTATATTTGTTACAGCGTCCGCCGAACATGTACTTGTGGTTGTTTACATTTAACACCTGAATCGGACAGAGGTTTTCGCAGGCCTGACACGGGAAAACTTTTTCGTAGCCGATTTCGCGGTTTATAATGTCGTCGATAACGATTTTTTGCTCTTCAAGCAGACCGTCATCGCGTTTGCGTTTCGCAAGGAGGGCAACGCCGAAGCAGCCCATAAGTTCAGGCGAAGGAGGGACAAGAATTTCCTTGTCTAAAAGCATCGCGAAGGCAAGAGGCACCGCGGGGTTTTTGGCAACGCCGCCCTGCAGGAAAATCTTTCCTCCGATGGTGCGGTTTCCTACAACTCGGTTAAGGTAATTCGCAACGATTGAGCAAACAATCCCGGCTGTAATATTTTCCCTTCCTGCGCCCTGCTGAACGGCTTTGCGTATATCGCTGTTGATAAACGCCGAACAGTGCTCGCCGAATTTACACGGCGCGTTTGCGTCTAACGCAATGGGGCCGATATCCTTCGCGTTGTGAATCGACAAGTCTCCGGCGGCGGATTCTTCCAAAAATGAGCCTGTTCCGGCTGAGCAGGCTTCGTTCATAGCATAGTCGATTGGAACGCCGTTTTTAAGAAGAACATATTTCGCGTCCTGTCCGCCGATTTCAAAAATGGTCTCTACGCCTTTGTCAAAATATGTCGTACCTACAGAGTGCGCGATAATCTCGTTGTAAACGCCCGGCGTTTCCAAAAACACGCCGAGAATCTCGCGGCTAGAGCCTGTGGTGCTTACAAGCCTGATATCAATATTTTTGCTGCCGGTATCCGCGGCAACTTTTTCCTGAATAATTCTTAAACATTCCTTAAGCGCCTTAACAGGATCACCGTGAGTGCGCCCGTAGTGGCTCGCAACGATTTCATCGGTTTCGATATCGACAAGACAGGCCTTGGTTGTGGTTGAACCGCCGTCAACGCCAAGAATATAACTGCGTCCGGTTTGAACCTTACCGTCGGCTTTATCAAAAAACTTTACTTTATCTTTCCATTCGCGTAACGCGCCCAAAGCGCCGAAACGCACATCGTTGGCGCGCAGCAATTTATCGGCGCTTGGCAGACTGCTTCCCGTATCCACCGCCATGACAGCCGCTCCAAGCGCTTCAAATACGGGCGCGGTTTGCGGAATGATAAACTCAATTTGCGGCGCTTTCTCGCGGATGAAACGGATTATATGGCGGTTAAGAGTAATGCCGCCTGTCAGCGCCACTCTTCCTGATGTCACTTTGGCGCGTTTTAAAAAGTCTATAACTTTTACAGCCATTACGTCGGAAAGTGAAAGAACAATATCATCTTTGGTCGCTTCGCGTTTATTAAGCCTATGGGTGCAATCGCTTTTCATGAACACGGAACAGCGCGTGGAAAGGGCGTAAACTTTCGCGGTGTCAGGCACCTTTTCGATGTCGTTAAGCGTCATATCCATGCGGGCAAGCTGCTGCTTTAAAAACTCACCGGTGCCGCTTGCGCATTTATTACCGGAAAAACTGTTAACGATTTTACCGTTGGAATCCAGCGAATAGACGATGAGGTCTTCTCCGCCCATGCTGACAACAGCGTCCGCCTTGATACCGAGACTGCGCAAAGCCGCCTCAACGCACAGCGGTTCTAATGTGCCTGACACATCGAACATGAACCGGCCTTCATTTCCTGTTACGAGAGCCGGAATACCAGGATTTATCTTACCTTCGGCAAGAAGTTTATGAACCGCAGCGATAAAATCCCCTTCATGGGGAACAGAAGCTGTCCAAACCGCCTTACCATCTTCTAAAAGAGCCATTTTAAGGCTTGTTGAGCCAATATTTATACCAAGTGACTGCATTTTTCTAGTTTATCAGGGTAATTAACTAGATTCAAGGGGTTAAATCAGCGCCGGCAGTATCAATGTCTGCTTCAGCCTCTTCCTCCGGCTTGAAATGCAGGTTATATAACATTACGGTCGAATTTTCATTGTAAATAGCGGTAATCAAGCCGTCTAAATGTCCGTATGGGATTGTCCATATTCTCAGTCTGCCGTCATCTCTGATATTGCCGGGAGCGCCGTAATCTTCTGTTGTTTTAATGACTATATTTCTGTACCTGTCTTCGTTTCCGTTAATTATTACATACGCTTTAATAAAATTATCCAGTAAAAAATCAAATATAAAAACGCATGAATATCCCAAATGTTCGCCCGAAAAGGAAATTGAATCCTTGGACTGCTCTATTACATATCCGTCGTTTAATAGTTTATCAACCACTATTTCCCGTTTTTCAAGCCAGCTTATATCATGAAATCCTTTTAAAAAGTCCAATTTTATGGTTAAAGCGGAAATATCCTGAGCATAGAGCGCTGAACTTGTAAATATTAATAAGTAAAAAATAAAATTACGCAAAGAATCTCCGTTAAGTACAATTTTAATAGCTCATTATGCAAGCTGTCAAGAAATATATACGAGCGTCAGCTTTCGCCTATGCCCTGCATAATCATCAAGGGAGATAATTGAGGCTCCAGATTTATTCTTTTAATTGCGTCATCTATCGTATATGAAGAATTAATCTGTTCAAGCTTCTCGCCGCTGATAAATTTTTGCTTTCCAATAATCACAACTCCGTTATCGGATAAAAATTTGCGAAAATTCTCAATATTTTTCCTCATTAAATAATGTTTTTCAAACGCGCATTGAAATACGGATTCTGAAAAAACGGTTTGATTGTTTATTTTTTCAATGTACTGCGAAATATCGGGGATTTCATCATTCGGATATACCTTATTTCCGTTATCCATTTCGTTATAAATCCAATTGCATAATTCTTCGGTCAGGCGTATTTTATATTTGCAGAAAAAGGGATCCTTCAGCATATCGTAATTTTCATTATCTGTCATAAACATATAACTATATTGATGACTGCATCGCATAAAAGGCTGATACCCTACGGGCGTTATAATATTATATCCTGCGTTTCTGTCGGCCAATGCCCATTTCAGATCGGTTATTTCCGCAGGCGTACGATACAGGATTCCATATCTTGAATCGCCGCCTAAAGCCGCAATATTTTTGCGGGAATTTGCATGTTCAAAATCATCTTTACTTAAAGGATGCCATTTTCGATCTTTACCGAATTTACAGCAGGCAAAAAAAATCGCCGTCTTTAAATCGCTTGTTATATCGATCATTTGGGTGTGAAGTCCGTAGTGCTGGGCTAATGCCATATAATTTACAGCGCTTCCTCCCCAGTGTTTAATAGAATTAAAATTATCAAGAAAATTCCATGTTTCATAAAGACGCAGCCGCTCTACAATAATCTTTACAGCGGGATGCAGTTTATTATCATTTCTGTATAAACTTGCCTTTGAAGTTTTGTAAAAAGCGTTTTCTCCGCGATAATAATACTTCCCTCTTTGCTGGGTCATTACGCATCCTACGGAAGGGAACTTTAATAAAAAACCCGGTATGAAAAATTTAATAATTGTATTGGATATAATATCCAGCAAATTTATATTAATTTTTATTTTCTTATACAGCTCTTCATTTTCATCGAATGATATTCCTTCTTTATTTATAAGCCATTGAAAAAGAGAGTTTTCATTTTTTTCAGGAAGAAGGCCGAGGATTATAGAAAGTTTTAACATTATGTTAATTTCTTTCGTATCTGATGAAGTGTTCATTTCATTAAAACATTTTATTGCCTCATTAACAAATGAGCTATACTGTCTTTCTTCGTATATCATTTTATAAATATCATCAGGTTTAAGCAGTTTTATTTTGTTGATATTATCGCCTTTACAAAATGCTTCGCGGTATTCAGCGCCGTTAAAATACGCGTCAAGGCAGTTTTGCAAATCGGCTCTTTCGCCGTAAATTGTTTTTAAATGTCCATTAATTAATAACAGAAAATCCTGATAACCAAAAGTAATGCTTTCGAACATGCCGCGAATGTTTTCAGGCAGCATTTCCCTGAACGCTTTTTCCTGCGCGTTTTCTTTCATGTTCCTTAATCAAAAGGCCGCTGGCTGAACCTGCCGTTAACCTGTTCTGTTTTAATAACATTAATAAAAGCCGCAGGATCGATCTTCATAATCGCGGGGATCAATTTTTTGATCTGACTGGCTGTAACAACCGAATAAAGAAGGGTGCGGGTATTCTTGCTGCCGTAACTTCCGAAACAGTCAACTAAAGTCGCCCCATGATTGGTTGTTTCGCTTATTTTTTTAAAAATTTCATCGGGTTTGTTGGTGACAATTAAAAGCGTTCTCTGCTGATAATTTTTGTAAAGAACGCCGAGCGCCATTGTGGTGGCAAATTGGAAAATAATTGAATAAAGCGCCCTGTCCAAACCGAAAAGGATGCCGGCAGCGGCGAGTATTACAAAGTTAATGGCTAGAATATAATTCCACGCGTCCTTGCGGAATTTTTCAGAAATATAAATGGCGATAAAATCCGTTCCGCCCGACGCCGAGTCCGCATGAAGGCACAAGCTCATGCCGACCGCGTTTAAAAGACCGCCGAAAACGGCGGAAAGCAGGATATCCTGTGTTGTTAAAAAACTGGTAAACATCTCCGGCATGAAATCCGTGAGAAGGCCTGTAACAACAACTACAAACATGGAAAAAAACGTAAATTTCACGCCGATAAACTTGAAACCGATTATAACAGGCACAATATTCAAGGTGTAAAGTATTATGCTGAAAGGCAGCTTGAAATTTCCAAAACGCAGGCAAATTTCCTGAATAAGAAGAGCTAAACCGGTAAAACCTCCGGGAAGGAGTCCTCCAGCGTTAACGAAGGTTTTAATATTAAAAGCCATTAAAGACGCGCCTGCAAGCGTTAATAAAATGCGTCTGAGAGTTTGCAAGATTCTGTTGTTCATCTTTGAATTATAGCCTGATTTTAATCAAAATGGTAGCCTGCCTCGCTTTATTGCAACCTTTCCCTAAAAAGGCACTCTAAACGATATGGATAGAATTAAAAAGATCGCCGCGCGCAAGACTTTAGCGCAGGCGTGTCTTGCCGCTTCGGCGGAATATAAAGATAAAACTGCCTTCTCCATGTTATGCGATGATAAAATATGCAGACAGGTTACATACGCGCAGATGGGAAAACGCTCCCTTCAAATCGGCTCGTTTTTAAATGAAATCGGCGTTGAAAAAGGCGCCAGGGTATTAATTTACTCTGAAAACTGCCCGGAATGGCCGCTTGCGTATTTCGGCATTTCATTTGCGGGAGCTGTTTCTGTTCCTGCGCTTACAGGTTTTTCATCAGAACAAATTAAGAATATCGCGGATCATTGCACAATCAGCGCGGCATTTGTAAGCAGAGCGATGACGGAAAAATTTTTCCAAAATGATTTTTCAAATATTCCTGTTATTATTACCGACAGTATTACAGAAGATGAAAATTTAAATCTGGAAATTACAGTGTCTTATAATGGCCGCGAAAAGCGCGTTATAATATTTCCTGTAAACAGCGCTCCCGATAATTCAAGTTATGATCCCGATTCGCTTGCGGCAATAATTTACACAAGCGGAACTCAGGGGAACAGCAAGGGCGTAATGCTCAGCGGCAGAAATATAATTTCAAGCGCGCTGTCTTCGCTGTCTTTTGTAAAATTACGGCAGAGCGACAGAGCGCTTTCCGTTCTGCCGCTTGCTCATTCTTATGAATGCAGTCTCGGTCTGATAGCGCCTATTTTAAGCGGTTCAAGCATAACGTATCTTGACCGGCCTCCCTCCCCTTCTGTTTTGCTTCCGGCGTTTAAAATCCTGCGCCCTACGGCAATTACAACTGTTCCGCTTCTTATAGAAAAAATTTACAAAAACGCGATTGCGCCGAAATTACGCGCCAGCATACTGTATAAGTTCCGCGTTACGCGTTCTTTCGCGCAATGGATAGCAGGGCGCAAACTCTTAACCGCTCTCGGCGGAAAAATGCGCTTTCTCGGCATCGGCGGCGCTCCTTTGTCTGAAGAAGTTGAAAAATTTTTATACAACGCTAAATTGCCGTACGCTCCCGGTTACGGCCTTACAGAAGCTTCTCCGCTTGTCGCAGGCAATAAACCTCACAAGAACACTGTCGGCTCTGCAGGAATCGCGGCAGATGGCGTTACAATACGCATTGCGGAATGTTCAGGTTTAAACTCAGGCGAAGGTGAAATACAGGTAAGCGGTCCTAATGTAATGCTTGGCTACTACAACAATGAAAAGCATACATCCGAAGCGTTTACCCATGACGGCTGGCTTCGCACAGGAGATCTTGGATTGTTTGATAAAAACGGAAAACTTCACGTTAAAGGAAGAATTAAAGCGTTGATCCTCGGTCCGTCAGGTGAAAATATTTACCCCGAAGAAATTGAAAACCTGCTTGGAGCATCGCACCTTGTTGAAGAATCATTAGTATACTCAGGCAAAAAAGGAGAAATTGTCGCGCTTGTAATATTAAGCGACGCGGCAAAAGCCGCCGCGGGAGCTGTAGAACACGCGCTTGAAGAGCTTCGCACATTCGTAAATAAAAAATTGGCGGTTTTCTCTCGCATTAATAAAATCGTGGTAAAAGACGATCCGTTCGAAAAAACACCCACAATGAAAATTAAACGGTATTTATACGTGTAAAGCTTTTTGCGGTAATTCTTTCAGCGTTTTTATCATTACAGGAATCACAATGATTAAACTTGCAAGATCTGATACCGGCCGCGCCAATTGGATGCCTGTAAGCCCGAACAACGGACTGAGGATAATCAGACCCGGAATAAGAAAAATGCCGTGACGTGAAAACGCTATAACGCTTGCTTCAAACGCCTTGCCCATTGTTTGAGTCATCATATTAACCATGATAATTCCCGCCGTGAACGGAAGGCTGATACACTGCAGCCTTAAACCTAAAGCGCCTATCAATATTACATCCAAATCGTCTTTTCTGAATAACGCGATAATTTGAGGCGCGAAAACTGCCATAGCGATCGATATAAGCAAAAGCCCGCTGCAGCAAAATTTAACGCAGAACCAAAACGCTTTTTTAACCCTGCCGTAAAGTTTCGCGCCGTAGTTGAACCCGCACACCGGCTGAAAACCCTGCCCAAACCCCAAAATCACGGAAGTCGCGAACATGGAAAGTCTGTTTGATATTGATATCGCCGCGATTGCAGCGTCTCCGTAAGGACGCGCGAAATGATTAATAGCAATTGAAGCGATACTCATAAGGCTTTGTCGGATAAGAGCGGGAACTCCGCCTTTGAACATTTCCGCGTAACGCTGAATCGTCGGTGAAAAATATTTAAACCTAATCGGCATATTTCCCTTGCGGCCGGCAGCGTAAAAAAATAGGATTAAAAAACTTGTCATTTGGCTTATCAGCGTAGCTACGGCCGCGCCTCGGACTCCCAGGCCAAAAACAAAAATAAAGAGCGGATCAAGAAGAATATTTAATACGGCGCCCGATAACATTCCAACCATCGCGATCGCGGCGCTTCCCTGAAACCTGAGCTGCTGGTTCAGAATAGTCGCTGCAACCATCCACGGAGAGGCGAGAAGAACAAAAAACACATACTCGGCGGCAAACGGCTTTATTGTCTGCGTGGCTCCAAGACCCGCGACAAGCGGCTCCAGAAAAACAATACCTGCCGAAGCAATTATCGCCATGCAGATAAAGCCGCTTACAAGACCTGTAACCGCCATTCGGGAAGCGCTTTCGGTATCCTGAGCCCCCAATGCCCGCGCCATATAATTCCCGGACCCCTGCCCGAAGAAAAAACCCATCGCCTGAATAATCGCCATTAACGGAAAGGCGATTCCTACCGCCCCAACCTGACTGGTACCCAGAGTACTGACAAAAAAGGTATCCGTTACATTGTAGACAGCGGTAGTCAGCATGATGGTTATACTTGGACCTGCAAGGTTCAAAACCAGTTTTTCAACAGGCGCACAAGTCATTTTTTCGTATTTTTCTTTGTATCCGGAAATTTTCATCAATTTAGTATAGCTATAAATTAAAATTCATGTAATAATGCAGGTATGATTTTAAGACCATATTTAATATTTTTAATCGTTGTCCTTTTTTCATTGCAAAATCTCTTTGCCGGAGAAACGGACGAAGAAACGGAAGAACAAACCGTGATAACAGAAAGCGAATCCGCTGAATCCCCGGCGGCAGCGCCTTCTGTTATAACCGCAGTAGAGCTTGAAGCCTATCTCGGCGCCGAGTTTAGCCGCGGCAATTTAAACACAGGCAGAATATCTGTAATTGCGGGTATTGAGTTAATAGACATGATTTATATTAGAACCGGTTTCATGTTCGGGCAAAGCATTATGGGTACGGATTTAAACGCTTTTTTAAACACGAAGATTTCGCCTTTTACGCATAAATATTTATCGCCTTTAGGTTTTTCTTTTTCTTATATTTACAACGGTTACACAAAATACGATGTGCACACCAACACAATTCTGCCTATGGTTTTCTATACAACGGATATGGCGGGCGTATCCGTAGGACTCAGTTTAAGATTTACATCGTTCTTCGGCGAAGCTCCTCTGTTTGAATCCGTGCTTACATTCTACGGTTATTTTAATTTTATCAGAAGAGAAACATTTGTAATGGGTATAGGAGCCGGAACCTATAATGATTTTATCGCAAGAAATATGGCGGCAATCTGGCTTAATATTAACGCGGACATACGCATTAATAAAATTCTTACCGTCTATAATGAAATTGAATGGATGCAAAGCGGCATGGACGGATTAACGGCTACCTATTACGGCGTCGCCTGGCGCGGAGGAGTGAAATTTAAATGGTAAAACAAGTTTTTAATATATTTTTAACTATTCTTATTATTAACGCTGCCTGTATTTTATCAGGCTGTAACAACGATTTTTCAGGTCTTGTAGCTTCAAACGATCTTGATTACCGCCTTGAATCAAAAAACAGTTTCCCCTTTCTTGACGACAGAGGATGGAGAGATCCTATAACATTAGGCGTTAATTACAAATTCATAGTTGTAACAGACACTCATTTTGAAAACGGCGATTCATTCGGGCTTATTGATCTGCCTTCGGCTGTTACTCTGCATAACGCGGAATTTGTAGTTAATTTAGGCGACATTACCCAATACGGCGCAGAGCCTGAAATTGAACTGTTTATAAAAATTGCAGACGATATCGGAGTTCCATTTTATCCTGTTATCGGAAATCACGATATATATTTTAATAACTGGAGCGTATGGAAGGAATTAATCGGTTCTACAAATTACAGAATAGACCACAGCAATACCACTCTTTTGGTTTTAGACACCGCAAACGCCTTTTTCGGCGATGCTCAGATTGTCTGGCTTGAGAACGAGCTGAAAAAGAATTTAAAAGAAAATGTTTTTGTATTTACCCATGCGCCGCTTTTTACAACAGGTATAAAAATGCAGCAGGTTACCGACACAAGAGAAAGAACGCGCGTTATCTCAATGTTAAGAGATAAATGCAATATAATGTTCATGGGGCATTCCCACCAGCGCGCTATAAACGAAGCAGGAAACGTGCAATATGTGACATTTGAAGATTTTAAATCGACAAATATCTATTGCGTTGTATACGTAACAGGCGCAAAATCTTTCTATGAATTCTGGAAGCTCGAAAACGGGGTTTCAACAAAATTATAAGGTCTCTGCAATGGCAAATTATATTGAACCTAAAGTTTTAAAAGGTTTCAGAGACTTTCTTCCGGACGCGGAAATAGTCAGAAGAAGCTTAATCGAAAATATAGAAAATTCGTGCCGCTCTTTCGGCTTTGTGCCGATTGATACTCCGGTTATGGAATACGCCGAGATTCTTTTGGGGAAATCAGGCGGCGAGACTGAAAAACAAATTTTTCGTTTTAAAGACAACGGAGAGCGCGATGTAGCCCTTCGTTTCGATTTAACCGTTCCTTTCGCGCGTTTTGTCGCCCTTCACCGCGCGGATATTGTTTTTCCTTTTAAACGCTACCACATTGGAAAAGCATGGAGGGGTGAAAACACACAGCGCGGCAGATACCGCGAGTTCATCCAGTGCGATTTTGACATTATCGGAAGCGACAGCGTTTCTTCTGATTTTGAAATTATTCTTTTGATCCGCACAGTTTTTAAAAATCTAGGCGTGGATGTTAACATAAATGTAAACCACCGAGGCTTGTTCAACCGCTTTTTGACGCATATTGGACAAAGCGAAAAATCGGTAGAAATTTTACGCACTGTGGATAAACTTTCCAAAGTGGGTGAAAATAAAACGCGCGAAAGTTTAACAGAGCTTACAGGGGATACTAACGCGCAAAAGATATTAGAGTTTATCGGGGCAAAGGGGAATTTTACAGAAGTTCTTGATCGCATAACGGAATTATCAGGCGGCCCTTCGGCGGAATCGCAAAGATTGTCGTCTTTGCACGAATACATGCGCGACACTTGCGAAGATACAGAGTGTGAGCCTTTTGTATTAAACCCTTCTATCACACGCGGACTAGATTATTACACAGGCGTTGTGTTTGAAACATTTTTAAAAGAAATGCCCGATATCGGCTCTGTCTGTTCAGGCGGAAGGTATGACAACCTTGCAGGTTTATACTCAAAAGAAAAAGACTCGATCAGCGGGGTTGGAACTTCTGTCGGCCTTGACCGCCTTCTTGCCGCGCTTGAAAGCCTTAATAAACTGCCGCATGTAAACCGCTGCAAGACAGCCGTCGCTTGTGTTGACGGTGAAAAATCGGGGCAATATCAGGCATTTGCGCAAAAATTAAGAAAAGAGGGAATCTCCTGCGAAGTGTTCACAGACCCTTGCGGCGAGAAAAACCTTGTAAAACAGTTTGTGCTTGCAGAAAAAAAAGGTTTTAGCTATGTAATTATAACAGACGGTGATTCCTCCGTGATTACTTTGCGCGATTTGGCAGCCAGAAAAAACATTGATACAAATATTAGCGGCATAATAGAAAAGTTAAGAGAGAATATTTAACCGCGAATCACACGGACCATCACGATCGTAAGGAAAAATCTTGTAATGGATAAAATATCAATTAAAATCGGCGGGATGGGGTGCGCGGCATGCTCTGCGAAAATAGAAAAAACGCTTCGCGCTCTTAACGGCGTTAAAAGCGCGGATGTTAACCTCGCGTCAGAAAAAGCTGTTGTTTTTTTTAATCCTGATGTTATTCAATTTCCTTTAATAAAGGATTCAATTATTAAACTTGGATATCAGGTAATCGAAGAATCTGAAAATCCCGCTGATAATGATAAAAATCGAAAAGATAAAGTTATTAAAATTCTTAAAACAAAATTAATAATTGCAACGTCATTTTCTATACCCTTATTTTATATCGCAATGGCTCCCATGCTCTCGCTGCCCTTCCCCGTTTTTCTCTCTCCGATGCTGTTTCCTCTTCCCTATGCACTTGTTCAATTATTTTTAACCTTACCTGTTGTCGCCGCAGGTTTTCATTTTTATACAACAGGATTTAAAAATATTTTTCACTTAAGCCCCAATATGGATTCCTTAATCGCCATTGGAACATCCTCGGCGATTATTTTCAGTTTATTTAATGTTATACAGATAATAACCGGAAACCATATGGCGGCAGAATCGCTCTACTTTGAAACGGCCGCCATAATTATTACGCTAATTCTTTTAGGAAAAATGCTTGAAGCCCGATCAAAGGGACGCACAGGAGAGGCGATAAAAAACCTGATTGGTTTAAAACCGAGAACAGCGATTATTATCGAAGACAATAAAGAAAAAGAAATCCCGGCAGATAAAGTAAAAATTAAGAATATAATAATTATTAAGCCGGGGGCAAAAATCCCCGCAGACGGTATTATCACAACAGGCAGCAGCTCCGTTGACGAATCCATGCTTACAGGCGAAAGTATGCCTGTTGAAAAAAAAGCAGGCGATATGGTTTACGGCGGAACAATTAACGGCAACGGCTGCTTCAGTTTCAGAGCGGAAAAAACCGGGGCAAATACAATGCTTGCGCAGATCATAAAACTTGTGGAAGAAGCGCAAGGCTCTAAAGCGCCGATAGCAAGGTTAGCCGACATTGTATCAGGTTACTTTGTGCCTGCTGTTTTCGCGATTGCTTTGCTCTCAGGTTTTTTATGGTTTATGGCAGCATCGTCCGCGGCTGTAAATTTACCTGAAGGTAAATCCGCTCTTGAATTTTCACTTACAATTTTTATTTCCGTACTAGTTATCGCCTGCCCGTGCGCTCTCGGCCTTGCCACTCCTGTTGCCGTAATGGTTGCCGCAGGCAGAGGCGCTCAGGACGGAATATTGTTTAAAAACGGACTTGCTCTTGAAACTACGGCAAAAATTCAAACAATAGTTTTTGATAAGACAGGAACAATTACCGAAGGAAAATTATCCGTAACGGACATTTTTACTGTAAATCAAAATGAACTGGAACAAAATGGAAACATTGATTCACAGAATCTTTTGCTCCAGGTCGTTGCCTCGGCGGAAAAAAACAGCGAACATCCTATTGGCAAAGCTATAGCGGAAGAAAGTGAAAAACGAGGTCTTGAACCGCTTCCGATAACCGATTTCAAAGCAATTCCCGGTTATGGGATTGAAGCAAAATCTTCAATTTATGATCAAACCATATACATTGTTGCTGGAAACTCAAAGCTCATGGATGAACGCGGAATAAATTATAATATGTTCAGCGTCGAAACTAAAAAATTGTCAGCAGAAGGAAAAACATACATATACGCGGCAATGGGCGGGAAAATCGCGGGTCTAATTGCCGCCTCGGATGTAATAAAGAAGAATAGTAATAAAGCTGTTAATATAATTCGCAGAATGGGACTCGATGTTGTCATGATGACAGGCGACAACAGGCACACCGCATCCGCAATTGCCAAACAAGCCGGAATTGAAAAAGTGCTTTACGAAGTTCTTCCGCAGGATAAAACACTCGAAGTAAAAAAAATACAGGCGCAAGGAAAAAAAACAGCAATGGTCGGAGACGGCATCAACGACGCTCCCGCTCTCGCGCAGGCTGATATCGGTATTGCAATCGGAAGCGGCGCCGATGTCGCCATAGAAACCGCCGACATTGTTCTTATGCGAAATGATGTTATGGATGTCCCTGCCGCCGTCAATCTTGGAAGACGCTGTTTACGCATTATCAAGCAAAATTTATTTTGGGCTTTTGGATATAATGTGCTTGGCATTCCAATTGCGGCAGGCGTTTTGTACCTTGCTGGCGGTCCGCTCTTAAATCCGATATTCGCCGCCGCGGCGATGAGTTTAAGTTCCGTTTCTGTGTTACTAAACGCTTTAAGATTAAAGAAGAAAACCGCCATTTACTAACCATAATTCTTTTGATATAATACATTTATGGCAAAAATCAATATGAAAACGCCTCTCGTCGAAATCGACGGGGACGAAATGACGCGCGTTTTATGGGAAGTTATCAAAGAAAAACTCTTAAATCCTTTTATCGATTTAAAAACGGAATATTACGATTTAGGACTTGTAAACCGCGATAATACCAACGATGAAATAACGGTTAAATCCGCTGAGGCGATTAAAAAACTCGGCGTCGGAGTAAAATGCGCGACAATAACCGCCAACTCCGCAAGGCAGAAAGAATACAATTTAAAATATCTTCTTCCAAGCCCTAACGCGACAATCAGGGCGATTCTTGACGGAACCGTTTTTAGAAAACCAATTTCTGTCAGCAGAATCAAGGCTTCAGTTAACACATGGAAAAAACCAATTGTCATAGGCCGCCATGCCTACGGCGATGTTTACAAAGCGTCAGAAATGGAAATTGAAGGGCCTGGAAAAGTCGAGCTTGTTTATACAAAAGCAGACGGCACTGAACGAAGAGTGAAAGTCGCGGATTTTCAAGGGAGCGGAATTGTTCAGGGGATGCACAACTTTGACGAATCAATTAAAAGTTTCGCTCGCGCCTGCTTCCTCTACGCAATCGCGGAAAAACTTCCGTTATGGTTTGCCACCAAAGACACGATTTCTAAAACTTACGACGGACGTTTTAAAACAATTTTTAATGAAATATACGAAACCGAATTTAAAGATAAATGCAAAAACGCAGGCGTAGAATATTTTTATACATTGATCGATGACGCTGTCGCCCGCGTTGTAAAAAGCGAAGGCGGCTTTTTATGGGCGTGTAAAAATTACGACGGCGACGTTCAAAGCGACATGATCGCAAGCGCGGCAGGAAGCCTTGCCATGATGACAAGCGTTCTTGTATCTCCTTCCGGCGTATTTGAATACGAAGCCGCGCACGGGACAGTTCAGCAGCACTACTACCGCTGGCAAAAAGGCGAAAAAACAAGCACGAACCCTGCAGCTCTCATTTTCGCGTGGACAGGCGCACTTGCCAAACGCGCCGAACTTGACAACACGCCTGAACTTTCTGCTTTCACAAAAAAACTTGAAACATCGGTTATCGGCACAATCGAAGACGGCATAATGACAGGCGACCTTGCAAGACTTTCAGATCCTCAGCCTGATAAAGTTTTAAACTCATGGGATTTTATAGACGCGATAGCAGAGAGGTTAAAGTAAATAGATTTCACAAAGGCACAAAGGACACGGATTAATAAATCAAGGAGCGATAATGGAAAAGTTGCAGGCGAAATTGGTTTTAGAAGACGGCAGCGAATTTTTCGGGTGGGCTTTTGGGAAGAACAAAAGCGCTGCGGGGGAAGTTGTTTTTAATACCGGAATGTCCGGGCTTGTGCAGGCTCTGACAGACCCGGGATGCAAGGGGCAGATATTAGTTTGCACNTGGCCGATTGTCGGAAATTGCGGCGTGCCTGTTAATAAAAACGGCGCGCCTTTTTTTGATGAACAAGGACTTCCCGTTACTCTGGAATCGGATAAGATTCAAATTTC